>NZ_QSUR01000004.1:0-1601 GCF_003439055.1 Bacteroides sp. OM05-10AA | reverse complement strand
GCTACGATAATCTGCAACAAGATGGTATCTCTGAAGCTGTTAGCTCATTGACGGTCTTTCTACATACGGCTGGCAAGGGGGCTTCCTGTCCTTATTGCGGACATTTCAGTCACCGATTGCACAGTTACTACTCCCGTCATATTCAGGATCTTGAAGTTTACGGTCATACTTTGGAGTTAGTCATAAAGGTTGGCAAATATTATTGTGATAATGTTTCTTGTCCACAAAAAATATTCTGCGAACCGTTGTCTTTTCTGGCTCGTCGGTATGGTAGACGGAGCTATCTTGTTGAGGAACGCATCAGATCGATAAGCTTGGAACTTACTTCCCGAAAGGCCTCTTCTCTTTTACAACTGTTCCATATAACGGCCAGTAGTTCTTCCTGCTTACGCATCCTACAACAGTGCGGACAACATAATCCTATGCATAATAAAAGTATTTATGTAGGTATTGATGATTTTGCCTATAAAAAAGGTAAGGATTATATGAGTGTGGTCGTAGACCAGATGACACACATACCTATTGCTTTGTTAGAGGATAGAAACGGAGAAGCACTTGATAACTGGCTCATCCGGAATCCTCAAATACAATATATAACGAGAGACCGTGGAAGATGTTTCACAGAAGCTATAAACAGAATAATCCCTGGTGTTACACAAATCTGCGACCGGTTCCATCTAATCAAGAATATGACGGACACGATGATACCGGAAATAGAGAAAATGATTCGTCAGACCAAGAAAAAGCTCAAATACGAATATCCTGACAGAGACACGGCTTCTTCGTTAATTCTTCAGGACATATTTAACATGGGAGATGTCCGACACAGAGAAAAATTAAAGATATACAGGGAAAGCTTGAACTTAAAAATGCAGGGGATGACCATTGAGCAGACAGCCATACATTTGGGTAAGAAAAGTCGCTACATTTATAAGATCATTCACAACAGAAGAATAGGGGCATACTTGAATGAGCAACAGAAGACAGCTCTTAAATATGTATCCGAACTGGCTACAATCATTAGTGCGGGCTGTATTACTCGAAAAATATTGGCGCAAAAAATGGGGAGTAAAATCAGTGGCGCACTTATTGGAAGGATAACATCCAGCTTGCGAAAAAGGTATCAACAAAAGAGGAAGGAAATCAAGGAGCATAATGAGAGCATTGAAAACGGAAGTAAAATACAGAGAGTTTCACAGAATCAGATACGCAAATACATTCTAAAGGGAGAATCGGATAATCCTAAACTAGCGGAACTGTATAAGTCCTCACCACAGATAAAAGAACTCTTAAGCGTGTGTCAAAATTTCAGAGACATGATTAATGGGAACACTTATGATAAGGATATTAGAAAGTGGATTGAAAAAGCGAAGACAACACGGAATATGCCACTGACGAACTTTGCATATGGTATTGAAAAAGACTGGGAGGCAGTACAGGCAGCTATTGATATCCCCTTCAGTAACGGATTACTGGAGGGGACAGTGAATAAAATTAAAGCGGTAAAAAGACAGATGTACAATAGGGCAGGAATTAAACTACTGAGAGCGAAGATTATTTATTCACAATAGAAGAAGTACCACCAAATTTGACGAAGAACC
>NZ_QSUR01000039.1:0-51594 GCF_003439055.1 Bacteroides sp. OM05-10AA | reverse complement strand
TGACTCACCTTAAGTTGGTTTCAGACTGTTTTTATAAAAATGGTTATGTATAGCTATACATAAGCCTTTGAAAACCAAAGGACAGCCTGCCTCTACCAGCATTTCAAGCAGTGACAAGGCACGGATTACTTTTTCAATGAGATTCTTGTCGTTGTAGTGTAGGTCGGACGAAACTCGTTCAATCCATTCTGTCGTGAAACACTCTTTCTTTATCATACTATATTCAAATTTTCTAAGATTGTTGATAATTCTTCTTTCACTTTACGTCTGCCGGCATATCTGAAAAGTCGGCTTCGATTGATTGCATACAGATTAAAGGCATTTTCTATGATACGTTCGCTTTCACTATCTTGCAGATAAAAGAAGTCCACATCTCTCAATATGTCCACCAATAGTTTTTCCAACGTGGGCATAGGTACGCCCGATATGTGCTGTAAGGGAGCTTCTGATACAAGATTTTCACTATAAAAACACGGCTGTCCATATCTACATACCGGTATATCATCTCTTTGTTCGGCCGCAGATAAACATCTTGGTAATCGTCTTTCAGAAGATGGAAAACGGTTTCTGCTGTACCTCTATCCGTTTCCACATAAATAATGCGGTTGGGTGAAAGGTGATGCTGCAACGGTGCGATAATCTCTCCCTGATAGATGCAAAATTTGGCGAACGGGAAATGGGTTGTCAGCAAATCATAAACTTCTTTCACTTCCTCTGCCGGTTGCGGGGCAAAGGACGGTTTCAAAATTCTGGCATACATTCCACGCCCGGTTCTGACCAACTTGTTTTCATTCACGAGCTTGAATAAATACCATGCCAGGGAAGACTTGTTTATGCCAATCTTTTTGTGAAGATAGGCAAACAAATCTTCCATGCTGAATTTAAGATGGGTGTCAGCATATTCAAGTATGGATGTCGTTGTTTCGTTAGCCATATCACTTGTTTTACGTTGCAAAAATAGCAAATTTTCGGCACTAAATAGAAATAGTGCCGAAAATTTGTTGTTTGCAATCTTGAAATACAGCAATCAAAGCCAATTAATCGTCTTGCATTTGTTCATTTTATAACTCCACTCGATAGTATTGCCAACTTTATTATTTGCAAAATATCGGCACTAATTGAAAACAGTGCCGATATTTTGCAGGTGTCTACTTCTTTTTATACCATACACTGACTTATCCCTATTGTACGACTCAGGTTTTACCCGTTTGCTGGTAGGTCTGGTTTTCTCTTTTCGTCGGCAAAGGTAGGACAAAGCGCATAACGCCAAGCCGCATTTCATTCGGATAACGAAAACAGACGGTTGCACGGTCGGTTTTCTATCCGGGTTTGGCTTTTTATGCTCCACTTTATCCATTTCCTGCCTTAAAAAGCTGAAAAACAGACCTGCGAAGCAAAGCGAAAGCAGGGAAAGAAAAAACAGCTTCAAAGTTTAACCACTCAAAAACAAACTGTTATGGTAGAAGAAATTAAACAAGGCGACAAAGTTGTATTGTCGAGCGAGGACGGCTTTTCCGTACCCATGATTTTTAACAACATCTGCGGTAAGAACTTTTCAGGGGAGGAATACCGCAATTATATCAAGTATGTAGTCTATGACAGCATGGGGTTGAAACTGGGCATTGTCTCCTATTATCGGGACGGAGTTTTATACAAGAGCGGTACAATCCCGAAACTCTGAACGGACATTAACGGCGCAGTTTAGTCCTCACGAAAAGAACAAAGAAATGTGAAGTGAAATGAAAAATTGATAGATATGGAAGCAACGACAATTCATCCGGCAGGAGCCTACCTTCGTAACGCAGACAACCCGCCGTACTTGTACGTTTGGATAGAGGGAACACGGCCGACGGTGCGAACCGGGAGAAGATAGCATAAAGACTTTTAGAGATACAAACTCCGACTGTAAAGCCAGTCCGTGACAGTGTAAACAATATGGGTTAAACTTCTCTAAAAGTATCAACCTAAATCAAGGAAGGTCAATAGTGTCTTGTCCTGAAAAAAGTTGACTCATTACACTTCGGTATAATGGCGCATTGTAAGGAAATGTTTTAAGATATTCTAAAGGGTATGAAAACCGATGCCAATGAAAAGTATTTATTCTACTATTTCAGTAGATACTGACCAATTAATTGTCTCTGATAGCGGGAAAAAACCTAATTAGTTGGATAAGTAACTATTCAAAATTAATTTTATATGTATGAGTCATTCACATATAAATTCGTACCAACAGATGCAAGTGCCCTGTTTGTACAATAAAAAAGCGAGTCCTTAGTATTGTAATCAGCAGGTCTTATCCATTTGCCTTTCAATATACGCCATAGAGTTTCGGCAAGATTAAGTTCCGGAGAGTATGTTGGAAGATAGAAAAGATATAATCCTCTATCCTCCCATATCTTTCTCAGTTCCTTTATCTTCCGGTTTCTATGGACAGAAGCATTGTCAAGTATAACCACCGTTTTCTTCTTTATCTCAAAAGAGAACCTGTCAAGATAATCCACAAGTTTTTTTGCATTGATGGATTTCTATGCCAGAAAGCCTTTATACTGATTTCTTCGGGTTATCATGCCAAAGATATTAAGTCTTGCAGTTTTCTCGGATGGAATATAGACATTCTCATCTTTGAACTGCCAACCGTAAGGTACATAACCATCGGTACATACATGACTCTCATCTGCATAATAAAGTTCAATTTTCCCTTTGGAATCAAGACATTCAAGTTCTTGCAACTTCTCTTTCTTATATGCGTGGAGTTGCGGTGAGGGGATACCCCTTGGGTGTTTTCTTATTCGCCTATATCTTGCACCAATGCTCCTAAAAAACGTTTGAAAGTTATGTCACTGGCTTTTTTGCCGGAAGCCTTTTCTCAGACCTCACGCGCTTTTGAAACACTCTGACGATCTTCTTCTATAGCCTTACGGACTAATTCCTCGTCGGAACAGTCCATAATAGGCTTATGACCTTGACCGGGACGTGTTTCCAAACCTTTGATACCACTTTCTTTATAACGTTTTATTCATGCATATATTGTTGGGATTGTCACATTAAAAATTTCAGCTATTTCCGATGCAGATTTTCCAGATGACTTCAACAATATGGATTTGCATTTGATACGATAGTTATGAGTAGGGTCATTTTGATAGTCTTTCTCCAGTTTGAGGCGATCAGCCTCGGTTAATTCGAGCACTTTTATATGTTTCATGATTTACATTTTACAATGACATGATACGATATTAATATTTTGTGCTGAATATAAAAATATTTTAGATCACTTAATTAATTGTGTGTTAGAAAAAAAGTGTGGATGGACGAAAGAAAGATCATAGATAGAAGACTCCTTGCCGATTTGGCAAAGGAGATTGATCTGAATGCCTCGCATTTGGAGGAGTTGGGCGAAAGCCGCCAATGGGAGATTATCGTTGGTGGCGATATGCTTGAACGAATGGTTGAGATTCAACATCGGTTAGAGCGGCTGGCCGCAATGGGTGACGATAAGTATCGGGGATTCTATATCGAGGTGCTATGGCCTACGCCGGAAGAGTGGGGCGGTGCTGAGGAGTTGATTGCTTCGGGCGAGTATGGCAGTCGGGAGGCATTCCTTGTGGACTGGCTTGCGTTCAACCCGATGGAGACCAAGTGGTTCTATGTCGCTTCGAGCTTATACGGGGATTCTTGGTCAATTCGTGTTACAGATCAGAAACATACTCGCTTTATCATTACGAATCGCTCCAAGTGTTCGGATGTAGAGCCAGATGATACGTGGTGCAGGGAGAACCTAACTCGTTTCTTCGACTATTTGCAACGGATGATTGATGTAGTTGTTGCGAATCCCGGCGGGTCTAATGATTATGTGGCACGCAATCTGCCATACCAGCAGCGTACAGGACGTATTGCACAAAAGGAATTTAACCACATAGTACCGAATTTCAAAATCGAGGTGGAAGAGTATGAAACGGCCATCAAGGCTTTGGAAGACTCAGTACACGGGCATTCCGCCCCTCTTTGGGAAACCATGACCATCCGAAGGTGTTGTACTTATTACCGTATTGCCAACGAGGTATATGAAGATTATTACAGGAAACGGGGATTCAGTGGGCTCATCTATACAGATTCACAGGATGTTCTGGAAGAGTTGCGTGATGTGGCCTATTACAAGCGGAAGAAGTTCGTGGATGTGACGGAAATGTATGACATTGACAGACCGGAGGATTTCATGCAGTTTTGCAACGGACCATTACGGTGAACTGGGACTTTCGCGTCTGAATGTCTTTGCCTCAAATGACCGGCAGCAGGGGTTGAAAATTGTTGTTTCCAACAGTTATTCTGCCAATGCTGGATTAACCATTGAAGTAGCTACCGCCTTATATAAGGCAGGAGTGCCACTACTGATATACGACGCAGAGAAGCTCCTAAGAATACTGTGTGAAGAGGGTACTGTCTATGAGCTGCCGTGGGAATATGAATGCTTGGGTGATGGCAATTCGGCTATGACTCAGGAGCAATACCATGCGATTGTTTCACTTATAGAATGGCAGCCAGAGGCAAGAATAAGAATTCATTAAACGAGTGTATTTGAAAATCTACAAGCTAAGCGGCAATATGCAAATTATTAGCACAAATTTGACATAGTGCCGATAGTTTGTATAATTTCATATTTGAAAAACGAATTTTAATATGTTGGATTGAATCAAACATCTTCTGCATTGATAAGTAAGAAGGTAGAATATTCTAAAAACAGGAATTTTATTTTGCTCGTATGAAAGTATCATTGACAGACTTACTTCGTTGTATAGGAAAGTTGGTCTGGACTGCTTAATATTTTCTTTAGCAGAAATCATACAAGAAAATAACCCAAGAACGCTACAATATCTTATTTTTTATGACTTCATTTATATGTCAATAATATGTTTGCATATCTGTATATTGAATAATTGTAAGAAAAATTGTCTATGTTCTTACTTGAATAGATATAGCCTTCAACCACAAAATAATAAGTCATAAGGCAATACTGAAATATTTTGTTAGTGCATCAAAGGTCAATTTCTTTAAACTTGAAGCCGTAGATGCTAATATATAAGAGTAAAGACAAATATTTCAATAGAATGTTATTTGTTTTTATAATAGAATATCATCTGTCGTAATTTCCGTTCCGAATATTTTTTAATGTATATATCTGTTTATCAGTGTTATAAAAATTGAATATGTTCGAGACTGAGAAATAAAAAATATTATTCAGACATCAAATATTTATGATTTTGACAGATTTTATAGAGAAAATCTCAAAAATACATCGGGGGACATAATTTTGTCCCCCGATGCCACTATAGGGGACAAACTGGGGACAAAAATGTGGAAAACATAAGCTAAAAAGAGAAAATATGGTTCTCAAAACAGTTTATTTTATATCTATATAAGTTATTTTCTATCAGAAAATTACAAGTTGCTATTATATAACCATATGATTATTAATACGTTAATCCACTCACCAATGCAATATGTATTATAAAATCGTAACATATTGATAATCAGATATGCATTTGGAGGTTTTTCATACCGGGGGACAAACGGGGGACAAAAAAATAGAGACAATCTGCAAAGAAAACACTAATACATTTTCATTTTTGAAATACGTGGTTAAGGAGCCTGTCAAATCTCCTTTGTCCCTCGTGTCTCTCATGATTTGAAGCGGTGTATTTGCTCTTTGTACCTCTTTTCTTTCGTCACCTCTTATGTATAGAAGTTTAGTCTTGTTTATTGTATATCTATCAAAATTCTAAACCAAACTATTTGCCTACCAAAAGATACAGAGCCTTTTCTTTTTTTGGCAGGCAATACTTCGAAGATTATGAATGTTGCGTATGACTATATCTATTTCTTAAGATAGCTTGATAGTAATATTCTGAATAGAAAAAGAAGTATTATTTCTTTTATTGTTCAAATAATTGCTATATTTGCAGTATGGATAGAAAATTAAGTGAAATAGGAACCATTCCAGTAACGACTTCAATCATTGAATCGTTATATCCGGAACTTAAGTCTGCTAATAAGAAAGTAACCTGGCTCGAAAAACAAGGGGTTATCATCAGATTGAAGCGAGGACTTTATGTGATCAACCCCGAGTATTCTGGAAAGGCTCTATCAAGTGAGTTGATAGCCAATCATCTCTATACACCTTCATATATTTCAATGTCTACTGCACTACGATATTATGGACTTATCCCCGAGGCTGTATATGTTCATCAATCGATGACAGTAAAACATCCCCGAAGCTTTCAAACTCCAGTCGGCAGTTATGACTACAAATATATTTCAAGAAAGGCATTTTCGATAGGAGTAAGAAGTATGAATAAAGGTGACTATGCATTTCTTATTGCATCACCGGAAAAGGCTTTGTGCGATTTGATTGCCAATTCCTCAAAAGTCATTCTTCGTTATATGAAGGATGTAGAGATATATTTTGAGCAGGATATTCGTATGGATATGGATGAGTTCTATAAGATGGATGCAACCATATTTGAAGATTATATTCATGTGGGTAAAAAGGCTGATTCAATTTCGACACTTTTAAAATTCTTAAGGCGATGAAAAATGAAATATTCGACAATATGCTCTCCCTTTATGATTTAACAACGGAGCAACATAAGAGAAACGCCATATTTGAAGTTAACCAACAAATGATACTTGCAGGCCTGTATGCTGGAGGCTTCTTTGAGTCAGCTGCGTTCTATGGCGGAACTTGCTTGAGAATCTTTCATGGCTTGCAGCGTTTCAGTGAGGATATGGATTTCTCACTACTTATGCAAGATGATAAGTTCAATTTTACGAAATATTTCCCTGCTATCATTGACGCCTTTACAATGGTAGGTCGTGAGGTTGAAATAAAGAAAAAAGATAAGAAGAATTTCGGAAAAGTCGAATCGGCATTTCTTAAAGATAATACCGATGTGTATGATGTGACTTTCCAAACAGAAAAGTCAATAAAGATAAAGATTGAAGTAGATACTTGTCCACCGTTGAACTTCAAGACGGAACAAAAGCTATTGCTTCAGCCACATTCATTTATGTCCCGTTGTTTTACACTTCCAGACTTGTTTGCAGGCAAGATGCACGCACTGGTCTATCGTGTGTGGAAGAATAGAGTCAAAGGTCGTGATTGGTACGATTTTGAATGGTATGTACGCCATAATGTTCCGTTAGATTTTACTCATTTGGCAGAACGATGCAAGCAGTTTAACAATGAGGATATTACTCCAGAGTTATTCAAAGAGAAACTCATTGAGCGTCTCTCTACAGCTGATATAAAACAAGTGAAAGAAGATGTATTGCCTTTCGTACGCAATCCAAAGGAACTTGATATTTGGTCAAATGATTATTTTGTACAGTTGGCAGGGATGGTAAGAATGGGATAATGTTGGGTGAAATAGAGGGGGTATGAAGTGGAAAGAACCTTTTCTATCACACAATCCAAGGGTATTACGAATATGAAAAAAAATAACAAAGAACTAAATAACAACGACAATTATGGTTAATTGGCTGCATATATCTGATTTGCATTTAGGGAGTGGAGGTACCATAACGAACATAATGCGCGATGAATTACCTATCTACTTGAAAAGGCTGGGAGTAAAATGTGATTATGTATTCTGTACGGGTGATATCCGAACAGCGAATGTAAATCCCCATTTATTTACTGATGATATGGCAGCATATTTGATTTCAATATGCGAAGCTGTTCAAACGTCAGTAGATAGATTGTATATAGTTCCTGGTAATCATGATGTGGATAGAGATGTTGATGGTCGTCATGATGTTATCAGGAAAGTATTCTATGATGGCAAAGGATACTATCACCCGGATAATGGCATTATAGAGCCAGAAGACCTGTCGGTCATTATGACAGGAGAGAAAGATTTTCTTTCTTTTCTTAGCAAAATATACGACGCAGACCGACTGAAATTATATGGCAATCCGAAAATGCCGCATTTTAATATAGAGACAGAGCATTTCAATATTCTGCATGTAGATACCAACTTAGCATACACCAGCGGACAGGAACATAACGACTTGTTCGTTGGTACAAAGTTATTATATGATGCAATACATACGCTTAATAAGAATAAGCCTACTATATTGCTTAGCCATTATCCGGTTACTTCGTTTCTGCAAGGAGAGAAGAAAGTACTCTCGACGATGCTGCAACATAATGGAGTTCGCCTATGGCTGGCTGGTCACGAACATGACCAAGTTCTACAGAAAGTTCATTATATCTATTCTTTACAAGCGGGTGTTCTGCGCAATGAACAAGGTGTGCGTTCTTCGGTCCTTTTAGGACAATACGACCCGACAACTTGTAAGTGTTTTGTAAATGCGCATACATGGTTTGAAGAAGGTTGGGCTAAGTATCCTTATGTTGATTTGGAGAACACGCCTCAAGATGTTTTTTCCATAAATTTAAGTTCTAAATTAAATGATACGACCGCTATTCCTCAAGATTTGAAACAAGTGATGAACGGCCTTACATTAAGAGACGTTAATGTAGATTTAATTCAGCAGGAGCCGTTGCTTCCTGTAATTCAGAGCGATAATATCATAGAACGTACAGCTTTGTTGAATCGTTGCCTTAATGCATTGAATGATGGTAAAATACTCGTGATTTTTGGTTCTTTGAAAATAGGAAAGTCGACTTTAGCAGCACAAATACATCAGCACAGGCCAAAGACTGCCATATATGATTCTGTTCTGCAGACGGATTTGGAAAATAAGGTAAAAATACTGCTACAGGAAGGAAAGGGAGGTGAAAGTGTGTTGGTTAGCTCCGGAGCATTAAATCTAAATTTATCAGGGCTTGATGATAGAAGAGTTTTTCAGATTGAAGTACCTTTATTAACACTAACTGAAACCAAAGAACTTGTTGATACGTATGGACCAGAGCAGAACCCACATATGTTCATTTATGCACATAGTTGTGGACATCCTGCTCTTGTGCGAACACTTTGCGAATATTTGAAAGCTAATCATTGGCAATTAGATGAAAAACATTTTTCCAATCTTTTAGCTTATAGTTTTGACTATAATCTGAGTAGAACAATGGCTGAATTAATGCGGACATTGTTACCAGATACAACAGATCGTGCATTGCTAAATCGTTTGCTGATAGTGAATGGAAGTTTCACGGAAGAAGATGCCTGCAAATTAGCCGAAATTACTCCATCTATTGAAGAGCCAAGAATGCGCTTAAATGGATTGATTCCTACATGGGTAATGTCTTTAGATAATTGTTTTAAAACGAACCCACTTATCAGTAAATTATGGAAGCCCGATGTGTCAGAACAGACTTTCAAAGATGCCAATTTAGTATTGGCAGAAGGTATTTTGACTAAGAAAAAAGTACTTGGAGAACATGATGTATTGAATTATATCCTATACAGTATTAGAGGTGGTGCAGATGACAATGCTGGAAGAATGTACATTACAATCTTAATGAAATTGGATGATATTGGAGAATTGCCACATGGAAGCCTCCTTTGTAAATTATGGATGGATGTCCCCTTACCCGAGGGAATGTCTATTGATGTCAAGATAGGAGTACGTTATCTTCAAATTGCACTTATCAAAGATCTGAGTGCAACTCAACGATCATTCTTGATAAAGGATTTAAAAGACAATGTCTCTAAATGTACTGATGCAGAAAAAATACCGTTCTATAGTAGCATGATTACAATGATTTGCTGGATGGAAGGTGACATTGAGGGTGGGTTGTCACATTATCATCGATACCTGGAAAGTAAAGGTGATGACAACAAACTATTAAAGACTATTGGAGATGTAAAACCTGTTTTTGATAATAACATTTGGTTTTTCCTTCTGCTTTTGTCTAATGAACAAGCTTTCATTAACTGGCTTGATGTATTCAAGGCAGATGATGTTGAATACTCACATAACGACTATGTAATTTGCGAGTGTTGTTATCTTGCAATAGAACGACTTTGGAGGTATCATTTAGTGGGTGAACCCGTTAATGATCGTGTGGAAATATTATTCAGAATTTTGGCAAAAGCAGAACTTAAGCGCTGTTCAGAACTTGCTATCGCTTGTGTTTTTGCAATTATGGAGATTTTTAACTCTGAACACCGTTATGAAGAAGCTCGGTCGCTATATGAAAGCAAGTATTCTAAGTATGAGGAATTGCCATTTGCGCAGTTGATTTTGAATGGTTCAATGGGGAATAGCTACTTCCGAGATGTTGCTGAAGTACATGGTCATGCTCTTGATTACTTTAAAAGGTCACTTTCGATTGCAGATACCGAGTTGATTCCCAATATTATGTTGCATGTTAAGCAGATGATGGCATACGTTCTGGCTGAGACTAATATTAATGCGGCAGTAAAAGAACTTGAAGAGGCACTACAATATGTTTCTGATGTTAAACATCGTATAGATATATATGAATACTATCAGTGCATAGGAGAGTTGTCATATACATATTGGTGTGCGGGCAATAGACAGAAAGCTGTTGAAAAACTATCAGAATGTGTGCGTTTTGTCACGAATGACCTTCAAGATGGCAAAGAAAAATTTGCCAAGAGTTTTATCTGTTTATTAGGGTGTCTAATAATAAAGTATCAGTGTGATTTGGATAACAAACCTATGCCTAAAGATCAAGCGATTCCTCGTCATGGGATGTTCACTGAAAATGACTTAAGTTCATTTGATGATCTATATAGCGAAGACCGTATCTATACATCCAGTTATCAGATGTGTCAGCTGTGTAAAATGGTCGGCTTAAGGGATTTGGCTCGTGAATGGGCGCATAGAACACTGGACGCATGCAAGAAAAGAGGCGAAGTTCGCGAGATTCATTATCTACTCTTCCTGTTATTACCATATTTTATTGAGGATAATGATAAAGATGCCATACTTTTTGTAATTAATCATACATGTGAAGCGCAGCGCATTAGTTATGAGAATCACCCTGAACTGCATAAAGAAAATGCAGACTTTGAGTTTGTTGAGTTTCGTATAGTGCCTCTTCTAATGGCGTCGCTTGGTCAGAATCTTCGTGGAGATGATAGTGGTTTGAAACTCATTAAGAAGGTATTGGACAATTATCATCCGGTGAATAATTCTGAAAAATTTGAACTTGTGAAATCTGTGTTTGATAGACCTTCGTATGATAAAGACTATATAGCGGAAATTAATAAGTTGGACATGAATGATAACTATGTTGTCTATATTTGTGCTTATCTGATGACAGCTTATCAGAGTGAGGCAGATTATGCATTCTCACTTCTAATTGCACTTTTGCCTATGTTGGAGAAACAATTGATTCAAATCTTGGGTAAAGAGATAAAACCTATTATTAATCATTTTGTGACTGATTTTTGGAAGGCTAAAATTCTAACAGCTCCTAACGAATTCAAAGATTACAAGTTCCTTCGAGAAAAGGGGCTCCCACATATTGAAAAGTATGAAGGAACGATAAATCAGGCAAATCATACGATGCTTGTCGTTAGTAATCATGTAAATAAACTAGTTAAACTTAATGACTCACAGGAGGATTGGATGGATAGGTGATCTTTTTGTTATAGGGATAGTCGGTAGTGTAAAATTTAAACAGGCTCTAAGGTACAGTTTTAAATATTCCTTGGTCTTTTTCCATTACGATAAATGTTAAGGCACAGGCTAATGTTTCCCATTTGTCAGCTTCTTTTCTCTAAGTTTAACGAGCTCTTTCTTGGTTATCGCTTTCTTTGCCATATCTGTATTCTGCTTCAAGGAGTTATTACTATTGTTTTTGATTTTTGTTTGAGGGACATAATTTTGTCCCCAGTCTGACTTTTAGAGGACAAACTGGGGACAAAATTATAAAATTTAATACGGTATTTTAGGTTTCTTTATGTATATAAAATGCTGATTATTAGCTATATGGTGGTTGATTTTATTATTATTGAATTTTCCAAGGTGTATTTTGTAATCAGCTGATAATAAGCGGTTTAAATTTTGCTATTTCCCGATGCAAAAATGTTGAAAGATATTTTGAAGTACCATGTCATTCGTAACCTCACCCGCTATGTCCGAAATGAAGAAGATACACTCTCGTATGTCTTGCGAAAGAAAATCCCCAGAAATCTGCGAATCAAGTCCGTTTTGTACTCTATGAATAGCTTCCAAAGCTTTATTTAAAGCTTCGTAATGCCTTACATTTGTTACAATAATATCATTCTGTGTCACTGTAGGCAAGTGTGCTGCATCAATAAGCATTTTTTGTAACTCACTTGTATTCTCCCGTTGTTTGGCCGAGATGAAAATAGATTCCGTAGATTCTTTGGGGAAGTCTTTTAATAAAGATAATAAATCCTCTTTCTGTTTACCTTCAATCAAATCAGCCTTATTGAATACAACAATCAAATGTTTTCCTTCGCAACGTGGAATTATCTTCTCCGATAACTGTTCAATTTGAGAGGCGGCATTCACAGCATCTACCATCCAAAGAACAATCTCCGCCTGATCTAACTTCTGAAAAGTACGTTCAATACCCAAACTTTCAATCGTGTCATTGGTTTCCCGGATTCCGGCGGTATCAATGAACCGGAAAGTGATTCCTCCGATATTGACAGTATCTTCGATTACATCACGTGTTGTCCCGTGAATATCACTGACAATGGCTTTATCCTCATTCAATAATACATTCAGTAAAGTCGATTTTCCGGCATTTGTTTCACCGATGATAGCTACGGGAACACCATTCTTAATAGCGTTGCCGACACTAAATGAATGAGCCAACCGCGAAATGACCTGTTCAATTTCATCTGCCAGCTTCCTTAATGCCGAACGATCGGCAAATTCCACATCCTCTTCGCTGAAATCCAGCTCCAATTCAATCATGGAAGTGAAATTCAACAACTTGTTGCGTAGATCTGTCAGCTCTTTACTGAATCCACCCCGCATCTGGCTCATTGCCAATCGGTGAGTGGCAGCAGATGAAGAAGCAATCAAGTCCGCCACAGCTTCTGCCTGACTTAAATCCATCTTTCCATTGAGGAAAGCACGTTGCGTATATTCTCCCGGTTGGGCCATGCGGCAACCATTTTTAATAAGCAACTGCATCACCTGTTGAAGAATATAAGTGGAACCATGACACGTGATTTCCGTACTGTCTTCTCCCGTATACGAATGAGGAGCACGGAAAAGGCTGACGAGCACTTCATCAATCATCTCATCTCCGTCATAAATACGCCCGAATGTCAAAGTATATGGTTTTTGTTCGCTTAATAATTTGCCAGCTTTGGCTGGCTTGAAGATGCTGCCGGTAATAGAAATAGCTTCCGGACCGGAAACGCGGATGCTTCCGATAGCACCGCCTTGAGCGGTAGCGATGGCGCAGATAGTATCTTGAATCATTGTTTTTTCTTTTTGGATGAGCAAAGATAATTGTTTCTAAGTAAAAAACAGAAAATTGAGCACAACTTGTGCTTTATTTGTTTATATTTGCTGCCGTGCAGTGGTACACCAAACAAAATAAAACAATAATGCTTATGGAACCAGCGATTAATTTATATTCTTCCAATGAAAAGAGTGAACTCATACGGGAGAACTCACAAGAAATACTTTCTGTCCTTGCAGCTCATCAAATAGCTTTGTGGGAATATGATATCATTACGGGCAAATGCTCTTTTTCTGACGACTATTTCTCTACACTTGGTTTGAAGAATGCCGGAGTCCTTTTTGAAGATATTGATAGTTTCTATCGGTTTGTTCATCCGGACGATGCTGAAGCTTATAAGCAGGCTTTTGCAGAGATGCTTTCATCAGACTCTAAGACTTCACAAATCAGACTTCGTTGTATTGGTGAACAGGGAAAAGTGATTTGGCTGGAAGATCATTTTCTATCCTATAAAGAGAGTTGTAAAAGCCATCCGGGTAAAGTGATGGCGTACACGGTGAATGTCACTTCACAATGCGAAAAAGAGCAACATATCAAATATCTGGAAGAATATAACCGCAAAATTATTGAAGCACTGCCGGAATTCATTTTTATTTTTGATGATAATTTCTTTATTACTGATGTCCTGATGGCACCGGGAACGATATTGCTTCACCCTGTGGAAGTGCTACGCGGGGCAGATGGACGATCTATTTATTCACCGGAGGTTAGCGACTTGTTCATTTGTAACATTCGCGAGTGCCTGCAGGACGGACAGTTGAAAGAAATAGAATATCCGGTTGAAGTGGATGGGGGAGTACATTATTTTCAGGCACGTATCGCTCCTTTTGAAGGGAACAGAGTGTTGGCATTGATACATGATATTGGAGATCGCATTCAGCGTTCGCAGGAATTGATTGAAGCCAAACGTCGTGCGGAAGATGCCGATAAGATGAAGTCGGTTTTTCTGGCGAATATGAGTCATGAGATTCGTACCCCGTTGAATGCTATTGTTGGCTTTTCGGAGATTATTGCGGTGACGGAGGGTGAAGAAGAGAAAAGGGAGTATCTGGAGATTATCCAGAGAAACAGTAACTTGTTACTGCAGTTGATTAATGATATTTTAGACCTTTCCCGTATTGAATCCGGTAAATCGGAAATGCATTTCCAACAGGTTGAGATTGCGGGACTAGTGGAAGAAGTGGAAAAAGTGCACCAGCTGAAGATGAAGTCGAATGTAGAATTGAAAGTGATTCGTCCCGAAGGGGAATACTGGACTTCTACCGATCGTAACCGTGTGATGCAAGTATTGTTCAACTTCTTGTCGAATGCGATTAAAAATACGGAAAAGGGAAGCATTACTTTAGGCTTGAAACATGAAGGACCCTGGCTGAAACTGTATGTCAGCGATACGGGTTGCGGTATATCCAAAGAGAAACTCCCTCAAATTTTCACCCGTTTTGAAAAACTGAATGATTTTGTGCAAGGCACCGGATTAGGGCTTTCAATTTGTAAAAGCATTGTAGAACGACTGGGCGGCCGTATCGAAGTAACTTCAGAATTAGGGCAGGGGAGTGTGTTTGCACTCTATTTACCCTATCAGGAAATACCGAAGGAGGTTGTCGAAAGAAGACTTCCGCATAAGAAGAATGTCGATGAGGATAAACGTAAAAAGATATTGGTGGTAGAAGACATTGAGTCGAACTTTGCCCAACTTAATATTCTTCTGAATAAGGAATATATTATTTCGTGGGTACGCAACGGACAGGAAGCCATCAATAGTTTCATTCGCGAAAAGCCGGATTTGATTCTGATGGATATCCGTATGCCGATCATGGACGGTATTCAAGCCACTGAAAAGATCCGTACAATTTCTTTGACTGTACCTATTATCGCAGTGACCGCGTATGCTTTCTATACTGAACAGCAACAGGCTATTCAGGCAGGATGTAACGCTGTTATCTCAAAACCCTATTCTTTGGAAAGGTTGAAAGAGACAATAGAATCTTATATCGGATAATTAATTTTCTAAAAGAGAGCTAACATTCTGAATGTTGTGGTGTTATTTATTATATAGTAGTAACATTATAATATATTAGAATATGGAGAAAGTGAAAAAGATAGTCCTTATCGGGGCAAGCGGCTTTGTGGGCTCTGCCCTTCTGAATGAAGCATTGAATCGTGGTTTCGAGGTTACGGCAGTGGTTCGTCATCCGGAAAAGATAAAGATAGAGAATGAAAATCTGAAAGTGGTGAAAGCCGATGTCTCCGCGCTTGATGAAGTGGCTGCCGTTTGTAAAGGTGCAGATGCGGTTATTAGTGCATTCAATCCGGGATGGAATAATCCTGATATATACGATGAAACAATCAAAGTTTATCTGACCATTATTGATGGAGTGAAGAAAGCGGGTGTTAATCGCTTTTTGATGGTGGGCGGTGCCGGTTCTTTGTTTATCGCTCCGGGCTTGCGTCTGATGGATTCCGGTGAAGTACCCGAAAATATATTGCCGGGAGTGAAAGCTCTAGGAGAGTTTTATCTGAACTTTTTAAAGAAAGAAAAAGAAATAGACTGGGTATTTTTCTCTCCGGCAGCGGATATGCGTCCGGGAGTACGTACAGGACGTTATCGGTTGGGAAAAGATGATATGATTGTAGATATTATAGGAAACAGCCATATCTCTGTTGAAGATTATGCCGCCGCCATGATTGATGAACTGGAATATCCGAAACATCATCAGGAGAGATTTACGATTGGTTATTAATAAAAAACAATGGCTTGAATCCACACATATTATCAGTGAAAGATTCAAGCCATTATACCTTCTTTTAATTGCAATTTTATTCTTTCGATTACAATTTAATCCTCCTGAATATAGATTTATATCCTGTCAAGTACTGTCTTAATCAGCGTATCGATTGTATTCTTATATCCGGTGTTGGCCTCTTTGATAAGTCGGTTGGCTATCACCATGCAGACGGTCATTGCCTTGTGTCCCATCAATCGGCTAAGTCCTGCCAAAGCCGAACTTTCCATTTCGAAGTTGGTAATTTTGTAACCTTTATATTCGAACGCTTCAATCTTATCATTCTGTTTCGGGTCTGCTAATGGGATACGCAGTTCACGTCCTTGGGGACCGAAGAAACCTCCGGCAGCGATTGTCACTCCACGTACCATGTCATCTTTGGCGATCCGGTCGATCAATTCTTCACTGGCATCAATGACGTAAGGAGCAGGAGCGCACATATTTCCCGACCAACCCATGTGATTGAGGAAAGCACGTTCGAAAGGCAAATCGCATACGGCATTACGTCCGGCATAGAAATTCAGTAACCCATCGAAACCGATGGACTTTTGTGAACAGACAAAAGTTCCGACAGGCGTATTGGGTTGCAGACCGCCACATGTGCCGATACGCACTAATTCCAGTTGGCGGAACTGATCCTTTTCTTCGCGGGTGACAAAGTCGATATTGGCGAGTGCATCCAATTCATTCATTACGATGTCGATGTTATCGCAACCGATTCCTGTAGAGACTACCGTAATTCGTTTACCTTTGTAAGTACCCGTGATGGTTTTGAATTCGCGGCTTTCCACTTCACATTCTTTGTTTTCGAAATGAGAAGCTACGAGTGCTACACGTCCGGGGTCACCTACTAGGATTACTTTATCTGCCAACCATTCGGGTTTTACGTGAAGATGGAATACTGAACCGTCTTCATTGATTATTAATTCAGAGGATGGAAAGTACTTTTTCATGTCATTGAAAGGTTTTAGTTTTATAATAGGATTGTATCTATAAATAGAAACGCCGGAACCGGATTTAAGTTCAGAAGAAGTCTCTTTCTTTTTCCATAGGAAAGGAGAGAACGTCTTGCGACTGAAATGAAATCGGATTCCGGCGTTTGTGATAGATTATTTGCTCAATGGCTGATTGCCAGCATTGCCTGTTGTAGGCTTGGCGATATTCTCACGCATGGAAGTATCAGCTTCGATATTCTTCATACGGTAATAATCCATGATGCCTAAGTTTCCACTGCGGAAAGCTTCAGCCATTGCTTTAGGAACTTCAGCTTCTGCCTCAATCACTTTTGCACGAGCTTCCTGTGCTTTTGCTTTCATTTCCTGTTCGGAAGCTACTGCCATAGCACGGCGCTCTTCAGCTTTTGCCTGTGCAATATTCTTATCTGCATTAGCCTGATCGATTTGCAGAGCCGCACCGATGTTCTTACCTATGTCGATGTCCGCAATATCAATAGACAGGATCTCGAAAGCAGTTCCTGCATCCAGACCTTTACGAAGTACAAGTTTAGAGATAGAATCCGGATTCTCCAATACCGATTTATGGTTTTCAGAAGAACCGATAGACGAAACGATACCTTCACCTACACGGGCAAGGATCGTATCTTCACCTGCACCACCGACCAATTGTTTGATACTGGCACGTACTGTTACTCTGGCTTTAGCTATCAGCTGAATACCATCTTTGGCAACGGCTGTAACAGGAGGGGTGTCAATAACTTTAGGATTTACAGACATCTGCACTGCTTCGAATACATCACGTCCTGCAAGGTCGATAGCAGTTGCCATTTGAAATGACAATTCGATATTCGCCTTCGATGCAGATACTAAGGCATGGACTACTTTTTCCACATGTCCTCCCGCCAGATAATGGGCCTCCAGTTCATCACGGGTTATGTTTTTTAATCCAGCTTTGTGGGCCTCGATCATTCCCGGCACAATGATATATGGCGGAACATTACGTATACGCATCAGAAATAGTTGTATCAACGAGATGTTGACACCTGATACTTTGGCCGACAACCATAAAAAGAACGGCACATAATGGAAAAATAGTATTAGGAAAATAATACCTCCAACAATCAGAAGTATAGGTAAGTACAAGGATGTTTCCATTGATAATTTGTATTAAGTGAATATTATTCTTTGTGTTTCTCAACCATGATTGTACCGTCGGTGATGCGGCTTACGATTATCGAAGTCTTCTCATTGAGGAATCCGTCTATTGACTTTACCTCTACAATTTTTCCGTTAATCTCGGCATAACCGATTTGTGCGAGGCGGGTAGTACTGATTCCTGTATCACCCACTTTGACGCTATCTTCTGCGCTACGGTCTACTTTTGAATCGATATCTTTTTTCAACGCCAGTTTGTCCAGCATCTTCGATCGCATAAACCAAATCAGTGATCCGATGCAGGCAACCGCTGATATGCCAAGAGTGACAAATCCTCCTGCCATACCTAAATTGTCGAACGCATAGTAGTTGGCATACAGGATGCAAACCAATGCAGAAATTCCGGCCAGGCTAATGCCTGGGATGACGAACAGTTCTACCAGGAACAGTATGACTGCGGCAATAATGAGAACGGCGATAATGAGTATATCCATAGTTCAGAGTTATTATTTATTTTGTTTTTTCTGCATTACGTACATTCACTTCGAGAGCATCCAGTTCTTCGGACATTTGCAGTATCCGCTTTTCAAGGTCGAGAATGGCAGGAGCCATTTTTGCTTTTCCCTGTTGGTTGGCACCGGCATATTGTTGACGAAGGCTGTTCAGCTTTTCTTCTTGTTGATAATAGTCTTTTTCCATCTGCTGATAGCGTTGGAAAAGTGTCTTGGCTTTTGCGGATTTAAAGTCGCTCATCAGATAGTAAGTCATATGGTCGTCAATGACAAACTCAAAATCCATGGCACGGCGTTCTTTGGGTTTATGACTGATAGCAGCTTCCAATCGTTGCAGTGCTTCGGTAACCGCTTGTTTATCCTTCCAGGTTTCTTTTAGCGAATGAATCTGCGCCAGACGAATGATCTGTTGCTGCTCCATTGCTTCATAATTATAAGTCTGTTTGGAAGTGTTAGGAATGAATACATAAATGCATACCTTTCCTTCCGGTTGGAAACGGTCGGAAGCAAACCATCCGAGGTTGTTGTATTCATCAATGACGTACATATAATCGTTGTACGGCGAGTTGAACGGCATACCCACATTCTCCGGAACAAGATAAGTGTCGGTATTCGTGTTGTAGCGAGTGACAAAAATATCATAGCCACCCAGTCCCTCGCCATCGCTGGCGTAATAAACGGTGACTCCATCTGATAGGACAAACGGATAATTCACATTGCCGGAAGCATTAATACTACCCGGTAACGGGCGTCCGTCACTCCATTCATTCAACAACTTGTTCTTTGAAAAGATGTCAAGATTACCTTTCTCACCCTTTTCGCTATAATAAATTTTATTTCCGATTTCTGTTTCATAAACAGTTCCCGGATGATCTCCTTCTGTCTTGAAGAACTCATTAAAAGTAAAGAGCTTGCCCGATTCTTCGCTAATCTTATAAGCGTTCAGGAAAGTCGCTTTGTCCACAACGAAACTGTCGATGATACATACATCTTCAACTCCCTTCAACATACGGAGGTCGGATTTGCTTTTTTCCAGAAGCTTTTCTGCTTCTTCCGTCGTTTTTTTACGTTTACTTAAATCTGCGATATATTCCTCAAAGCAGTTCACAGCGTCTTCAAAGCGGTACGTCTCATTATATGCTTGTCCCAAATAGAGTTGTCCACCGGTGATACGTTTCTTTACCGCTATTTCAAGAGGTTTCACCGCCTCTTCCGCCTCTCCGGTTTTCAGGCAACATACGCCATACCAATAATTATAATTCCCGTTCGACGGTTGTGATTTAGCATACTTCTTAAAAACTGGTTTGGCTTGTTCGTACTCACCTTTGGTAAATAAGGTGCGTGCCTGTTCCAACGTTTGTGCAGAGACTTCGCAAAGGAAGAGGCTGCAAATTAAAAATAGAATATATTTTCCTTTCATCGTTTTGAGCGTTTATGAGTGACGGGTAGATTGAAAACATTGCTGCTTTCGGGCACCGGTCCATTTATCAATTGTTCAAAAGTACAAATTTATTAGAAATAAACCCTTTTTCAGTGATTCTATTATGTTAATTCTTCTTTAAATCATTCTTTTCGCTTACTTTTGCAGCCGATTTTCAAAGATATGACACAATTTACGGAAGAAGAGAAAACCATTCGCCGCATTGAACGGCGGTTTAGCAAAGGAGTGGTGCAATATGGATTGATAGAAGAAGGAGACAAAATCCTTATCGGACTGTCGGGAGGAAAAGATTCGTTGGCGCTTGTGGAACTATTGGGGAGACGCGCACGTATCTATAAACCTCGCTTTTCTGTCGTTGCCGTCCATGTAGTGATGAAGAATATTCCTTATCAGAGTGATACGGAATATTTAAAAGCGCACTGTGAAGCGTATGGAGTTACCTTTGTGCAGTATGAGACTGCCTTTGATCCTGCTACCGACACACGTAAATCTCCCTGTTTCCTCTGTTCATGGAACCGTCGGAAAGCCCTGTTCACAGTTGCCAAGGAACACGGATGCAATAAAATCGCTCTCGGTCACCATATGGATGATATTTTGGAAACTTTATTGATGAATATCACTTATCAGGGAGCTTTCAGTACAATGCCGCCCCGGTTGGTGATGAAGAAGTTTGATATGACAATTATTCGTCCGATGTGTCTGGTTCATGAAGCTGATTTGGTAGAATTGGCGATTTTGCGTCATTATCAGAAGCAAGTGAAGAATTGTCCTTATGAATCGCAGTCCAGCCGGAGTGATATGAAAGGAATTTTACGGCAGTTGGAAGCGATGAACCCGGAAGCTCGTTATAGCCTTTGGAGCAGTATGACTAATGTACAGGAAGAATTATTACCAGATAAAATAGATTAATTTGAATAGATTGTTATGAAAGGATTCTATACCATTTTGTTGCTGATCGTATCTAATGTCTTTATGACATTTGCTTGGTACGGGCATTTAAAGATGAAACAGGAGTACAGTTGGTTCGCAGCTCTTCCGCTGATCGGTGTGATTGCGTTCAGCTGGGCGATCGCCTTTTTTGAATATTCCTGTCAGATACCGGCCAATCGCATTGGCTTTATAGGTAATGGAGGCCCGTTTTCATTGATGCAACTAAAAGTCATTCAAGAGGTAATAACACTTGTTATTTTTACAGTGTTCACTACCATCTTCTTTAAAGGTGAAGCTTTACATTGGAATCATCTGGCTGCATTTGTCTGTCTGATTGCAGCAGTGTATTTCGTGTTTATGAAATAGATATTTGCCAATTGAATAGAGGTTCTGTTTTCTCAAGTAGAACCTCTATTTGTATAAAATATATATATTACGGAGTAGTTATGTATTTTTTCATTCCCTCCGTATAATAAGTCTTGAACTCTCCATTTTCTCCGCTATAGATAAAGTAGGCGTCAATCGTTGTATCCGCTTTGCAGAAAGCTTCCGCTTCTTCCAGTCCCATCACCATGAAGGCGGTGGCAAGGGCGTCGGCAGTCATACAGTCTTTGGCGATTACCGTAGAGGACAAGATATTGTGTTGTACCGGATAGCCAGTTCTAGGGTCAATCGTATGGGCGTATTTCTTCCCATCCTTATAATAATAATTACGATAGTTTCCGGAAGTAGCCAAGCCTAAATCTGTTATCTCAAGAATTGTCTGTAAGTCTTGGTTTACGGCCAGTGAATCGTCGATGGGTTTATTGATTCCAATGCGCCATAAGCCTTTGGAAGGATTTTTCCCTTTCACTACCACCTCGCCTCCTATATCTACCATATAGTTTTTTATTCCCTTACGGTCGAGCAGTTGTGCAATTACGTCTACCGAATACCCTTTGGCAACGGCACTACAACTTAACATGGTACGAGGATCCTGTTTGATAACTTTGCCGTTATCCATTTTCACTTTTTCATATCCGGTGATTTGTAACAGACTGTCTATCATTAATGAATCAGGAAAAGCACCTTTTTTGAAACCGAATCCCCAAGCATTGGCAAGAGGGGCCACTGTAATGTCGAAAGCACCCTTTGTCTCTCGGGAAATTTCCATCGAGCGATGGAAACATTTCTGGAAAAAACTATCAGTCACCAGCTCTTCATTGCGGTTGACGCGACTGATAACAGAACTGTCATTGAATGGAGATAAAGATTGGTCGAAGCGTTTCAGTTCAGCTTCTATTTCCGGTTTTAAATCACCATCATGCTGATAAGTAATCTTATATACTGTCCCAAACACTAAACCTTTGACACTGTAATAGTCAACTTGTTGATTATGTCTGACTAATATCCAGATAGTTGCCAAAATCAGGAAAGCCAGCCAAAGGAAACTTTTCTTTGTTTTCATACGCTCTTCTATTTGATGAGAAAACTCGTTTTATTGAAGAAATAAATGTTCAATTAATATCTTTAGTCCGATAATGACTAGAATGATACCTCCCCATAACTCTGCTTTCAGTTTTCGGGCGATGCCGCAGCCACATTGGATACCAAAGATCAGACCGATGAGTGACATGACAAATGAAACAAACCCGATGATGCTGATAGGAGGAAGGATTTCGGTATAGTCCTGAACTCCCAGAAAGGCAAAGGAAATGCCGATTGCCAATGCATCAATACTTGTGGCTATTGCCATGGTCAATACCACTTTCGGATTTGCCGGATTGAACAGTTTACAACATTCTTCTTCTTCTTTGAAAGATTCTAAAATCATTCGTCCGCCTAAGAAGGCAAGGATCGCGAAAGCAATCCAATGGTCTACACTTTCTATAAGATGACTGAATGTCTTTGCACACATCCATCCGATAAATGGCATGATTGCCTGAAAAAAGCCGAAAGCAAAAGCCATGACTAGCATGGGTTTCCATCGGGTACGTTTCAAAATAATACCGCTTGCAATTGAGACAGCGAAACAATCCATCGCCAGACCTATTGCAAGCAGCCAAATCTCTAGTCCTGTCATTGTATTCTAAAGAGGCAATTTATAAATAAGGGAATAAGTGATTCCCATGTTACTCGATTTAAATTTTCCGTAACCGGGCACGTACCATGGGTCTCCATATTCTCCGGTAGATGCTTTGGTTTTGTATTTCATACGTACTGACCACCCCATGTTGAAATTTTTGTAAATACGTACTTTGACGCCTAAAACGATTTCCAGCCATTGCACCGATCCTTTCATACCCAGATGACTGAATGGCACACTTCCTCCCCAATAATCGTCTTCCAAACTGGGGTTACCTATTACATCTCCCCAGATAGGATCATCTGCTGGCATCGTGGAAACATCATATTTAAATGAACTGAATGCATAGCGAAGTCCTGCATACAAGTAGCTGTTCTTCTCTTTTTTCTTTGCCATGGTGTTGTAGTCCACACCGATTCGGAAGAATGGGGCCATTTTGCTCTTATAGTGTATGCCTGTTTCGCTCCAGGTATCTGTTCCTCCCATACCAAACTCAATGGTAGGGATGAATTTATTCTTGAGGTTAACGGCTACGCTGACTTCAGAACTCATAAAGTCACCTCCCAGCAGCTTGCTTCCAATGCCATATAAATCCACACCGACATACGTACCATTGTAGAGCGGAATGGTATCTATCTCGGCAACCTCTTTTTTCTTCTGATCTCTTTTGGGCGTTTGCGCCGGACGTTGCTGTTGTGCCAGCAACGGAAGCCCAATGCAAAAGAGCAGAAGCAGACTAATTAGTCGTTTCATCAGGTGTGCGTTCTGGCCGATAATTATAGAATATCTGCAAGTTCTCGATTTCATTTGTATTGGCTTCTTTATTTTTTATATGAAGAGAATCTATCTGGTCCGGCTGCCCGTTGCCATAGGGAGGAGGGTTGCCCGGTCTTCCCGGTTTTCCAAATTTAGCGCTGATTATATTTTGTTTCATCATATAACCACATTCCATGGACTGGAAATAAGGAGTATTCTGTTGTACAATGTATAATGTGTCAACATCTTTTTCTCTACGTTTGGGATCGTATCTGAATATGAATACAGTAGTGTCACTTGTGTATCGTAGTGGCAACATCAGGGTATGCACATTCTTTTCATTGTTCAGGATGATAGAGTCGGTGCCCAATGCTGTGATTGTTAAT
Source organism: Bacteroides sp. OM05-10AA (assembly GCF_003439055.1). Classification (NCBI taxonomy): domain Bacteria; kingdom Pseudomonadati; phylum Bacteroidota; class Bacteroidia; order Bacteroidales; family Bacteroidaceae; genus Bacteroides; species Bacteroides sp. OM05-10AA. The sequence continues at coordinate 27,166 of NZ_QSUR01000039.1, read as the reverse complement.
GAATCAAGCGTGTCTTTTAATGCAATAGTAGGGTTATCCGGATTAATGGTATATATTGTGCAGTACATCATCGGACGTCCTGCCAATGAGCAATCGTTCTCATCCGAGCAGGCACTGTGTAAGCTGACTGCACCGCCAATGATAGTCAATATGAGAAAGATACGAATTAAATTCTTCATAGTCAGTTTATTGAATGTGAATCAAATTTTCTTTTCTATCTGATAGTTATTCCGTTCCGGTGCATTGCGCGAGATGAGTTCGCCAAGGAATCCGGCTAAGAATAATTGCGTACCTATAATCATTGCCGTAAGTGACAAATAGAAATAGGGAGAGTCGGTCACCAGTCGGTAGGGGAGACCGTTGTACATGGCATATAGTTTACTGGCACCTACGATGATGACAGAAATCATTCCGATCAGAAACATCAATGATCCCAACAGTCCGAAGAAATGCATCGGCTTGATGCCGAATCTGGAGAGGAACCAAAGAGAGAGTAAATCCAGATACCCGTTTACGAAACGGTTCAGTCCGAATTTTGTTGTGCCGTATTTACGTGCCTGGTGGTGTACCACCTTTTCACCGATTTTCTTGAATCCGGCGTTCTTTGCCAGATAAGGTATATAACGATGCATCTCACCGTACACTTCGATATGTTTTACGACCTCTTTGCGATAGGCTTTCAGTCCGCAGTTGAAGTCGTGCAGGTTTTTGATGCCTGATACTTTGCGGGCGGTAGCATTAAACAACTTGGTGGGCAGTGTCTTTGAAATAGGATCATATCTCTTTTGCTTCCAGCCGGATACCAGGTCGTAGCCATCCTTTGTAATCATCCGGTAAAGTTCGGGGATTTCGTCCGGACTATCTTGTAGGTCCGCATCCATCGTTATGACTACGTTTCCTTCCGCTTCAGCGAATCCGCAGTAGAGTGCAGGTGATTTACCGTAGTTACGGCGGAATTTGATACCTTTTACATGTTCCGATTGAGCTTTAAGCTTTTCGATCACTTCCCATGAATGGTCGGTACTTCCATCGTTAACGAAAATCACTTCGAATGAGAATCCGTTGGCTTGCATTACCCGTTCTATCCAAGCATAGAGTTCGGGTAGTGACTCTTCTTCATTGAATAATGGGATTACAACTGATATATCCATTTTTTAATTACTAATTACTTACGAATTACAAATTACGATTGAGACACTCCGTCATTTTCCGGTTTGGCCTTTTTCATTACCATCAATGCGGTGGGAATGGCCAGGATGCTTCCCCAAAATACATCCCATGACAATAGTTGCATGGTGATATTGATGGAAGTAAGTGAACGGGCGGTATCTATCGTTTCTTTTATAACTTCTTTGTTTTCTATCAGAGCCGGGGTGTTGGTCATCAGTTCGTCCCACAACTGGATGTAAGAGTTGATGATAAATCCATGATCGATGAATTGGAAATAGGCGTAGTGGGCCACAGCTACCAGTAGAGAAGCAAACATATACATAAATATGGTAAAGAGCATGGCATGCGAAAATTGGATACTTCCCCCGCAAATCTTATCCCGGTACATTTTCGCATAGTGATATCCGATGAAAGGTACGGATAATGTCAGGATTACAAATAAAAGCGAAAGGAAAGGTATGTGGAATCCCAGCGGAAATAATATGAACTTCAATATCCAGTAGATTCCCATATACGTGCCAAAATGCATGGCATATTTTTGTAAATAGCTTCTGTTCTCTGTCATCTTCATTTATAAATTGCGCACAAAGGTACAAATAATATCGGTTGGTAGGGGAAATCTGGTTGTTAAAGTTAATAAAGCAGAGGAAGTTGCTGTCTGAATATTTTTTTGCAATTTTAATTGCCTGAAATGTAGCCTGTTAGTCTTTTGTTAGTAAAAAAGTTGTCTGCAGCTATTGCAGAATACATAAAAATGTCTACCTTTGCAACCGCAAAACGGGTAAGTCCTATACGGCCAGCTCCCTTCGAATCCTCCAGGGCTTGATCGCAGCAAAGGTAGTTGGTTGTAGCGGCGCGATATAGATAGCTTACCCACCCGCCTCTTTAGCTCAGTTGGCCAGAGCACGTGATTTGTAATCTCGGGGTCGTTGGTTCGAATCCGACAAGAGGCTCAAAAAGGATATATAACAAATCCAAGAAAAAAGCATTCAGGTATTAGTCTGGATGCTTTTTTCTTTTTATACCTTTTATTAAGAGGGTAAACAATGTAAAAGAGGTGCGTCAAAAAAAGTTCTTGACACACCTCCTTTAGTTTTATAGGGATTCAGTTTTTACTTGATTCTTTTGTATCCATACACAGCCAAATCGCCCAATTCCTCTTCAATGCGGAGTAACTGATTGTATTTAGCCATACGGTCTGAGCGGCTTAAAGAACCTGTCTTGATCTGTCCGCTGTTAGTAGCTACTGCGATATCGGCGATAGTAGCATCTTCTGTTTCACCCGAACGGTGAGAAGTAACAGTAGTGTATCCATGGCGGTGAGCCATTTCGATAGCGTTCAGTGTTTCTGTCAGCGAACCGATTTGGTTTACTTTAATCAGGATAGAGTTGGCACAGCCTTTTTCGATACCCATTGCAAGGAAATCTACGTTGGTTACGAACAAGTCGTCACCTACCAGCTGGCAACGGTTGCCGATGCGTTCGGTCAGCTTTTTCCAGCCTTCCCAATCGTTTTCGTTCATACCGTCTTCGATAGAGTCGATAGGGAATTTGTTGATTAGTTCTTCCAGGTAGTCAACTTGTTCTGCGGAAGTACGTTTCTTACCTTTTTTACCTTCAAACTTGGTATAATCGTAAATACCATCGTGGTAGAATTCGGAAGAAGCACAGTCCATACCGATCATAACGTCTTTGCCCGGTTCGTATCCTGCTGCTTTGATAGCGGCCAGAATAGAATTCAAAGCATCTTCCGTACCTTCGAGGTTAGGTGCGAAACCACCTTCATCACCTACAGCAGTGCTAAGGCCACGGTCTTTCAAGACTTTCTTTAAAGCGTGGAATACTTCAGCACCCATGCGCAGACCTTCTCTGAAAGAAGGAGCACCTACGGGGCGGATCATAAATTCCTGGAATGCGATCGGAGCATCGCTATGTGAACCACCGTTGATGATGTTCATCATCGGTACAGGCATTACATACGTATTTGTTCCACCGATATAGCGGTATAGAGGAAGGTCCAGATAGTTGGCAGCAGCTTTAGCTACGGCAAGAGATACGCCGAGAATAGCGTTAGCACCTAAATTCGATTTAGTCTTAGTGCCGTCCAATGCCAGCATTGCGTAGTCGATACCTCTCTGATTGAGTGAAGACATACCAATCAGCTTCGGAGCGATGATTTTATTTACATTATCAACCGCTTTTTGTACTCCTTTTCCACCATAGCGCTGTTTGTCACCATCGCGAAGTTCCAATGCTTCGTGTTCACCTGTGGAAGCACCTGATGGCACAGATGCACGTCCCATAATGCCGGATTCCAATACTACGTCAACTTCTACTGTGGGGTTACCTCTTGAATCGAGAATTTCTCGAGCTACAATTTTTTCAATTTTCATCGTTTCTATTGTTTTTGAATAAGATTTCTGCAAAAGTACGGACTTGACGGGGAGTGAGAAATCACTATAAATAGGTATTCTTTTTATGTCTATTCCCTATATGTCGTTAGTCCGACCTTATACTATAACAACGGGACGATGCTTTTTGTTTGAGTGCGGCGGGGTGAATTTGCAGGATTTTAATCTTCGATAATAACCCCTAACAGTGGAAGCAAATCCATTGCTTGCAGGGAAGTGATGACAGCCCCTTTCAGATCGCTGATGTTAAGCGTGATTCCGCTGATACGGGAAGTGCGCAAATCTATTCCGCGAAGCGGAGCGTGTGAAAAATCGGCTTCTACGAGATCGCAACTCTCAAATGCGACGGATGAAAAACGGCAGTCGTTCAGACTTCCGTTGCGGAGCTGGCTGTGTGCAAAACGTACCTGGTTCATTTTACTCATAGCCAGATTGATATAACCTGCGTTGCAGTCATGCAGCAAGACGTGATTCATTGTTGTTTCCGATAAATTGGTACCCAATAGTTTGCAGGAAATGAATTCTACCCGGTAGAGCGAACTTTCAGCGAAAGAAATGTTGGATAAGTCGCAGTTCTCAAACCTGACATCGGTCAGTTGGGAGGAACGGAATTTACATTCGCTGAATGTCTGATGCTGAAAGGTGCAGTTTTTGAAACTTTTATAAGATTTGTCGATGCCTTCTTCTTTTCCTTTGCAGAATAAAAGATGAGAGACTGTTTCTTCTCTGTCGAGCCATTCCTGTAGGGTAGTAGTACTGACTTCCTGCTCTTCCATCATGGGAGGAACAACGCGGACGGGTTTGGTTGGGTTTCTTTTAATCATGCCGTAAAGGTAGGATTTATATTCGAATTATTAAATCTGTTTTCCCACATATCCGCCGGCTAACGTTGCGGCTAATCCTATTCCTATACTTAATAATGTATATAGAACAAATGCTCCGTAAAATTCTCCTTTCAGCAGACCTACGCCGTCACTGGAGAAAGTAGAGAACGTTGTGAAACCTCCACATAAACCCGTTGTCAGAAACAAACGGACCTCGAACGGAAGGTGGAATCGCTCTGAAAGGGCATAGAACAGACCGATGAGAAAACTGCCGAGAAGATTGACCGTGAAAGTGGCCCATGGAAAATGATAAGGGACGATTCGTTCGTGCATTAATAACTGGATGAAATAACGCAGTGCACTACCGGTTCCTCCACCGATAAAGATATAGATAACTTCTTTACTCATTTTTGATTGAAAGATTGATATTATTTGTAGACGGCTTCAAAATCCTTTTCGAATTGTTGGAAGCCTCCGGGATAAACAAGGTTGATTTGTTCTGAAACGGTTGACGGATCATTTTTGTTTTGCAGAACGGATATGAACTTTTTGAATATCTCGCGGGGAACGCTCTCTATCCAGAAGGTGACAAGCGCATGCGAAAGGATATAAGAGTATTGTTCGTCCGTCATTTGCTGTTTCATAAATTTGCCCTGGCTGCTATTTAAAAATGTAGGAAGGTTTACTTCTCCCAGCATATACATCGTCCGGACTCTCCCTTGTTCGTATTCGGTAAATGTGTGGCGGATTCCTTTTTTGTGAATGGTGCAATGTTCGAAGTACTCCGACAGTCCTTCGTTAAGCCAGCTTGGAGGACGCTTGCCGAGAATCTGCGAAACGAAATGATGACTCAGTTCGTGATAGATGATGGCAAGACTTCTCTCACGTCCATTCTCCCGTCCTAAGATGACTGCCTTTTGTAGCTTAGGTGAGTATGCACCGCTTGCCTTGATAGGTAGAGACACATTGATACTTTCTAAGTAATCGATTGCTTCTCTTCTATTTTCAAAAACATATAGTTGAAGGCTAAGCGTATCGGGCAGTCCGAATTGTGAATAGAAATCAACCTCATGTTGAAGAAACTGTTCTATCTTCTTCCGGTCTTTGTCGGGAAGCGGGTCACCGCCATATTCCACTTTTACGGTTTGGGCATGAAGCAAACCGCAGAAAAAGAAGACCGGGAAGAAAAGTAAAAATATGCGCATGATACATCTATTATTTCAGGTTGTGTAGCTTCATATATTTCTTTTTATCACGTTTACTCATGTCCTGCATGATAAGGTCATGGTCGGTCACAGCCTGATAGATGGTTTTCTCTTCCGGTTTCACATCTCCTTCAGTTGTGCGGAATACAGGAATAAAGTGGGAGTAAGGGTATCCGGATGATAATCCTCCTTTGAACTTATTTTCATCCAGAAAAAAGAAGGAGATGGCAGCACCTGTGGGGTCTGCCTTTCCTATGGCTTGTCCAACTTGTACTTCTTCGCCCGGTTCGATAAAATTCTCGTTCATCACCAGATAGGCTGCAAAAGTTTGATCGGGATGATAGATGAGCAGCTGTTGCGGGTTGGTGGTTTTACAGGCTATTCCGCTGCGGGTGGCGTAGATTGTATCACCTTGCTTGATGTGAAAATTCAAGGTCTTGAATGGTTCACGCGGATCGGTTTTCCAGGCTGTCTTTTGATTGTTTTTTACGGGTAAAGCATAAGGAGTCTGAATATTGAAATCTTTAGGAAACTTGCCCCGGTAGAACGTATAAGAAGAGGCACTTTTAAACGGATTGTCTACCTGTGCGTTCTTTTCTATTTTAAATATAGTGTTTTTTCCGTTACTTAAATTGTAGGAACGGTCGTTGGCACGATACAGATAATAGTCGCAATAGTCTTCATTGTAGTAATTGAGTTCGGTAGCTCCTTGGGCATTTTTTTCCCATTTTGACTCGATGATACCGTATGGACGTTCCAGCAGTTTACGTAAAGACTGCGCGGAAGTGTAGCTGGCGGACAATGTGAAAATCAATAGAGCGATCAATTTAAGGTGCTGTGCCATATTCTAAATAGTAAAATGTTTATTGATATAGTTGGGATAATACGTTGCAAATATAGAAAGATTATGTAATATGTGTCTTTAATCCTTTTAAATTCTTCACCATAGACACTATATTTTTTCTAGCTTTTGTATTTGTTATCTGCTTTATATTTAAATGTTTATCCCGTTTCAACTTCTATATTCGTCTATATTTTCTTTATAAAGAAAAACACCTCTATTGTTTCCTGTCTATCTTTGCCATACGATTATTAACTAACTCATTTATATCATGAAGAACATGAAAATAGGAACTGCAATATGGGTCTGCCTGTTGCTCTCTTTTTTCTTCGGCACATCAGCAAAGGCCGAAAGTATCACTTCTCCTGACGGACAATTAAAACTTAATTTCTCTGTCAACACGCAAGGAGAACCGGTGTATGAACTCTCTTATAAAGGAAAAGAGGTGATTAAACCTTCGAAACTGGGACTGGAATTGAAAAATGATCCCGGACTGATGAATGGATTCACTCTGGCCGATATTAAAACTTCTGCTTTTGATGAAACATGGGAACCGGTGTGGGGAGAGGTGAAATCAATCCGCAACCATTATAATGAAATGGCTGTTACCCTGAATCAAAAGGCGCAAGATCGTAATCTGATTATTTGTTTTCGTCTTTATAATGATGGCTTGGGGTTCCGTTATGAGTTCCCGCAGCAAAAGAATCTGAATTACTTCGTTATAAAAGAAGAACATTCGCAGTTTGCTATGGCCGGCGACCATAAGGCATTCTGGATTCCAGGCGATTATGATACGCAAGAATATGACTATACCGAATCCAAGCTTTCAGAGATTCGCGGATTGTTGCAGGGGGCAATTACTCCAAATGCTTCTCAAACTCCTTTTTCACCAACAGGTGTGCAGACATCTTTGCAAATGAAGACAGCCGACGGATTGTATATCAATCTGCATGAAGCGGCTTTGGTTGATTATTCTTGTATGCATCTGAACCTTGACGATCAGAATCTGATTTTTGAATCTTGGCTGACTCCTGATGCGAAAGGAGATAAAGGTTATATGCAAACGCCTTGCCGTTCACCCTGGCGCACGGTGATTGTCAGTGATGATGCTCGTGATATTCTGGCTTCCAAATTGACTTTGAACTTGAATGAACCTTGTGCCTATGAAGATGTTTCCTGGATTAAGCCGGTGAAATACATCGGTGTGTGGTGGGAAATGATTACCGGAAAAAGTTCCTGGTCGTACACGGATGATGTTTATTCTGTGAAACTGGGACAGACGGATTATTCCAAAACAAAACCGAGCGGGCGTCATGCGGCCAATAATGACAAAGTGAAGCGTTACATTGACTTTGCTTCGGAACATGGGTTCGACCAGATCTTAGTGGAAGGCTGGAATGAAGGCTGGGAAGACTGGTTCGGAAATTCGAAGGATTATGTCTTTGATTTCGTAACTCCGTATCCTGATTTTGACGTGAAGATGCTCAATGCGTATGCAAAGGAAAAAGGAGTGAAGCTGATGATGCATCACGAGACTTCCGCTTCTGTACGTAACTACGAGCGTCATCTTGATAAAGCCTATCAGTTTATGATAGATAACGGATACAATGCTGTGAAGAGCGGGTATGTAGGTAATATTATTCCGCGTGGAGAACATCATTACGGACAGTGGATGAACAATCATTATTTATATGCGGTAGAAAAAGCGGCCGAATATAAGATCTGTGTAAATGCTCACGAAGCAACCCGTCCGACAGGATTATGTCGCACATATCCGAATCTGATCGGTAATGAATCGGCTCGTGGCACGGAATATGAAGCCTTTGCAGGGAATAAGCCGTTCCATACCACCTTGCTTCCTTTCACTCGTCAGATTGGTGGACCGATGGATTATACACCGGGTATCTTTGATACAAAACTTTCTTTCTTGTCAGGCGACCACAGTTTTGTACGTACAACTTTGGCAAAACAGTTGGCACTTTATGTAACGATGTACAGTCCTTTGCAAATGGCAGCCGACCTTCCGGAGAGTTACGAACGTCACATGGATGCATTTCAATTTATCAAGGATGTAGCCGTTGATTGGGATGACAGTAAGTATCTGGAAGCGGAACCGGGAGATTATATTACCGTAGCACGTAAGGCAAAAGGTACTGATAACTGGTTTGTAGGTGGTATCACCGATGAGAATCCCCGTACTTCTGCTTTTACACTTGATTTTCTCGAACCGGGAAAACAATATGTAGCCACTCTTTATGCTGACGGAAAGGAGGCGGATTTTGAAAAGAATCCTACTTCTTACCAGATAAAAAAAGGACTGGTAACAAACAAGAATAAGATGTCTGTGAAGCTGGCACGCAGCGGAGGATTTGCAGTAAGTCTGATTGAAGCAACTCCCGCTGACTTGAAAACGATCAAGAAATGGAAATAAGATTCTGGTAAAAAGATTGTTTACGGATTCCCTGCTTTTTAATAAATATTAGTTGTGCTTCGCAAAGAAAACTAAAACTTTGCGGAGCGCTTTTTTTATAGGACGGATTCTTTTTTGTACTTTTGCGCCATCTTTTTTAAAACATCATCAATAAAGAGAACAACATGGGAGGTTTTTTCGGAACAGTCTCGAAAACTAGCTGCGTGACTGATTTATTCTACGGCACAGATTATAACTCACATCTGGGTACCAAGCGAGGAGGACTCGCAACATATAGTGAGGAAAAAGGTTTTATACGCTCCATTCACAATTTGGAAAGTACTTATTTCCGAACCAAGTTTGAAGGAGAACTGGACAAATTCAAAGGAAACGCCGGCATCGGCATCATTAGCGACACAGACGCACAACCTATCATCATCAATTCTCACCTCGGGCGCTTCGCCATTGTCACAGTCGCTAAAATAGTCAATATCCAGGAATTGGAAGAAGAACTTCTCAGTCAAAACATGCACTTCGCCGAACTTAGTTCGAGCAACACCAACCAGACGGAACTTATCGCATTACTTATTATACAAGGCAGAACTTTTGTGGAAGGTATCGAAAATGTGTTTAAGCACATTAAGGGTTCTTGTTCGATGTTGCTTTTGACGGAAGACGGAAGTATCATCGCGGCACGTGACTGGTGGGGACGTACTCCGGTGGTGATTGGAAAGAGAGACGGTGCTTATGCTGCAACGAGTGAGTCGTCCAGTTTCCCGAATCTGGATTATGAGATTGAGAAATATTTAGGTCCCGGTGAGATTGTTCGTATGTATGACGATCATGTTGACCAGCTTCGCAAGCCCAATGAGGATATGCAGATCTGCTCGTTTTTGTGGGTATACTACGGTTTCCCGACTTCTTGTTATGAAGGAAAGAATGTAGAGGAAGTGCGTTTCACTAGCGGATTGAAAATGGGACAGACGGATGAATCGGAAGTGGATTGTGCTTGCGGTATTCCTGATTCGGGAGTGGGTATGGCTTTAGGATATGCCGAAGGAAAGGGAGTTCCTTACCATCGTGCTATTTCAAAATATACACCGACATGGCCTCGTAGCTTTACTCCGAGCAATCAGGAGATGCGTTCGCTTGTTGCTAAGATGAAGTTGATTCCAAACCGTGCCATGCTGCAAAATAAACGTTTGTTGTTCTGTGACGATTCAATCGTGCGGGGAACTCAATTGCGTGACAATGTGAAGATTCTGTATGATTACGGAGCAAAGGAGGTGCACATGCGTATCGCTTGTCCGCCATTGATTTATGCTTGTCCGTTTGTTGGTTTTTCGGCTTCTAAAAATGCATTGGAGTTGATTACCCGTCGTATTATCAAGGAACTGGAAGGGGATGAGAATAAGAACCTGGAGAAATATGCTACTACCGGTTCTCCGGAATACGATAAGATGGTTAGCATTATTGCCGAGCGTTTCGGTCTCAGTTCATTGAAGTTTAATACGCTGGAAACGCTGATTGAGGCTATCGGATTACCTAAATGCAAGGTTTGTACACATTGCTTTGATGGTAGCAGCCATTTTTAAAGTAGTCAAATAGGATATTTAAGTATCCGGATAAAAGTATACAATAAAAAAGAGCCGTGAATTGCTTTGTAATTCACGGCTCTTTTTTTACCTTTACGGCACTATAAACTATCAATTTGTAAATTGTAATTAGTAACTTGTAATTAAAACAATATGACTTTAGTAGACAGATTTTTAAAGTATGTAAGCTTCGATACACAATCTGATGAATCGACAGGGCTTACTCCAAGTACTCCGAAGCAGATGGTTTTTGCTGAATACTTGAAAAAAGAGTTGGAATCTTTGGGATTGGAAGATATTACTTTGGATGAGCATGGCTATCTTTTTGCTACACTTCCTGCCAATATAAATAAAGAAGTACCCACTATCGGGTTTATTGCCCACATGGATACAAGTCCTGATATGACGGGTAAAGATGTCACTCCGCGCATTGTGGAAAAGTATGACGGTTCGGATATTGTGCTTTGTGCTGAAGAGAATGTAGTCCTTTCTCCGTCACAATTTCCGGAATTGCTGGATCATAAGGGAGAAGACTTGATTGTGACCAATGGAAAGACGTTGCTTGGTGCTGACGATAAAGCCGGGATTGCGGAAATTGTATCTGCAATGGTGTATCTGAAGGAACATCCGGAAATCAAGCACGGAAAAATCCGTATCGGCTTCAATCCGGACGAAGAAATTGGTGAAGGTGCTCATAAATTTGATGTAGAGAAATTCGGTTGCGAATGGGGATATACGATGGATGGAGGTGAAGTAGGGGAGTTGGAATTTGAGAACTTCAATGCTGCCGCTGCTAAAATTACCTTTAAAGGGCGTAATGTGCATCCGGGATATGCCAAGAATAAGATGATTAACTCAATCTATCTTGCCAATCAATTTATCACATTGCTTCCCTCGCAAGAAAGACCGGAGCACACGACCGGTTACGAAGGATTTTATCATTTAATCGGTATTCAGGGGGATGTGGAGCAAAGCACTGTATCTTATATCATCCGCGATCATGACCGTGCGAAATTTGAGAATCGTAAAAAAGAGATGGAACGCCTGGTTGCTCAAATGAATGCTGAACATGGAGCAGGTACTGCAACTCTCGAACTGCGCGACCAGTATTATAATATGCGTGAGAAGATAGAACCGGTAATGCATATCATCGATACCGCTTTTGCTGCGATGGAAGCTGTGGGTGTGAAACCGAATGTAAAACCGATTCGTGGAGGTACGGATGGTGCGCAGCTTTCTTTTAAGGGATTGCCTTGTCCGAATATCTTTGCCGGTGGTCTGAATTTTCACGGTCGTTACGAATTTGTGCCTATCCAGAATATGGAGAAAGCAATGAAAGTGATCGTAAAAATAGCAGAACTGGTGGCTTCCAAATAAAAAGACGGTAAGCTCCGGTAATACTTAATACCTGATACTTAATACTTAAAACTTAATACTTTAAAATAATGAAAACCACTCCGTTTACAGAGAAACATATAGCACTTGGTGCTAAAATGCACGAGTTTGCAGGTTATAATATGCCTATTGAATACTCCGGTATCATTGATGAACACATAACTGTTTGTCAAGGTGTCGGTGTATTTGATGTATCGCACATGGGAGAATTTTGGGTGAAAGGACCGCAAGCGTTGGCCTTTCTGCAGAAAATAACATCCAACAATGTGGCGGCACTGGCTCCGGGTAAAATACAATATACTTGTTTTCCGAATGAGGATGGGGGTATTGTAGATGATTTGCTGGTTTATCAGTATGAACCGGAAAAATACATGTTGGTGGTGAATGCTTCCAATATGGAAAAAGACTGGAACTGGTGTGTTTCTCACAATACGGAGGGAGCCGAGTTGGAAAATTCGTCGGATAACATAGCTCAACTTGCTATACAGGGTCCGAAGGCTATTTCGGTTCTGCAAAAGTTGACGGATATTGATCTTGCTACTATTCCTTATTATACATTTAAGGTTGGAACGTTTGCAAGTGAAGAGAATGTGATTATCTCCAATACGGGTTATACCGGTGCGGGAGGTTTTGAGCTTTATTTCTATCCGTCTGCTGCTGATTCTATATGGAAGGCTATTTTTGAGGCTGGTGAAGAGTATGGCATTAAACCTATTGGTTTGGGTGCCCGTGATACGCTCCGGTTGGAAATGGGCTTCTGTCTGTATGGCAATGATCTGGATGATACGACTTCTCCGATAGAAGCCGGATTGGGATGGATCACTAAGTTTGTGGAGGGCAAGGATTTTGTCAACCGTCCGATGCTGGAAAAACAGAAAGCGGAAGGTGTTACCCGTAAACTGGTTGGCTTTGAAATGGTTGATCGCGGAATTCCCCGTCATGGCTATGAACTGGTGAATGATGAAGGCGAGAAAGTGGGAGTGGTGACCTCCGGTACGATGTCGCCTACCCGTAAGATTGGTATCGGTATGGGATATGTGAAACCGGAATATAGTAAGGTGGGTACGGAAATCTGTATCGATATGCGTGGTCGGAAATTGAAAGCTGTAGTAGTGAAACCACCTTTTAGAAAGTAAAAAATAAGCTTGTTATTGTGTATAGCCCCGGATAAGTTACGACTCTATCCGGGGCTAACTTATTTTATGATGGTTATTGCAAAACATATCCGTAAATATGTTGTTTATCCCATAGAAATAATATAATTTTGTCATCAAATACGATAAAATAATGTCTCAATTACCTACTCTTATAGCTGACCTCGCACTTATATTGATTTGTGCCGGTGTTATGACTTTGTTGTTTAAGAAGTTGAAACAACCTCTGGTCTTGGGATATGTAGTTGCCGGATTTCTGGCAAGTCCGCATATGCCGTATACTCCTTCAGTGATGGATACTGCCAATATTAAGACTTGGGCGGATATTGGTGTTATTTTCTTGCTGTTTGCTCTTGGTTTGGAATTTAGTTTTAAGAAGATTGTCAAGGTGGGTGGTTCTGCCATCATTGCTGCCTGTACCATCATCTTTTGTATGATTTTGTTAGGAATAGGAGTCGGCATGGGTTTCGGCTGGCACAGGATGGACAGTCTGTTCTTGGGCGGTATGATTGCGATGTCGTCTACTACTATTATTTATAAAGCTTTTGATGATTTAGGATTAAGGAAGAAGCAGTTCACCGGACTTGTGTTGAGTATCTTGATTTTGGAAGATATTTTGGCCATTGTATTAATGGTGATGCTTTCCACCATGGCGGTAAGTCAACATTTTGAAGGTACCGAAATGTTGGAGAGTATCGGGAAATTATTGTTTTTTCTTATTCTGTGGTTTGTTGTCGGTATCTATCTGATTCCTGAATTCTTAAAGCGCTGCCGGAAATTGATGGGAGAGGAGACTCTGCTTATTGTGTCGTTGGCGCTTTGTTTCGGTATGGTAGTGATGGCGGCACATACAGGATTCTCTGCTGCATTTGGTGCATTTATAATGGGATCTATTCTGGCGGAAACAATCGAGGCGGAATCCATAGACCGGCTGGTGAAACCGGTAAAGGATCTTTTTGGAGCTATCTTTTTCGTATCGGTCGGTATGATGGTGGATCCTGCAATGATTGTAGAATATGCCGTACCTATTATAGTTATTACTTTGGCTGTTATCTTGGGACAGGCCGTTTTTGGTACATTCGGTGTTATTCTCTCCGGAAAGCCTTTAAAGACGGCTATGCAATGCGGCTTTAGTTTAACGCAGATCGGCGAATTTGCGTTTATTATTGCTTCTTTGGGAGTCTCTTTGCATGTAACGAGTGACTTTCTGTATCCGATAGTGGTAGCGGTTTCTGTGATTACTACTTTCCTGACTCCTTATATGATTCGTTTTGCCGAGCCGGCTTCTACTTTTGTGGATGCTCATCTTCCGGAATCATGGAAAAAAATAATGATGCGTTATTCTTCCGGTTCGCAAACAGCTCTGAATCACGAGAATTTGTGGAAGAAGCTAATCTTGTCAATGGTACGTATAACAGTTGTTTATTCAATTGTCAGTATGTCGATTATTGCACTTTCTTTTCGTTTTGTCGTGCCATTCTTTAAAGAGAATCTGCCTCATTTCTGGGCATCATTGTTGGGAGCGGTATTTATCATTCTGTGTATTGCTCCTTTCTTGCGTGCCATTATGGTGAAGAAAAATCATTCGGTTGAGTTTATGACCTTATGGCATGACAGCCGTGCCAACCGCGCACCGCTGGTATCGACAATCGTGATTCGTATTATGATAGCGGCACTTTTTGTTATCTTTGTTATTTCCGGATTATTTAAGGCGTCTATCGGATTGATTATTGGAGTGGCTGTACTTGTTGTATTGTTGATGGTATGGTCTCGCCGTTTGAAGAAGCAATCGATATTGATTGAACGTCGTTTCTTTCAGAATCTCCGTTCCAGAGATGTACGTGCAGAGTATCTGGGAGAGAAAAAGCCGGAGTATGCCGGTCGTTTGTTATCGCATGATTTGCATCTTGCCGATATGGAAATTCCGGGTGAATCCAGTTGGGCGGGAAAGACATTGATGGAGCTGAATCTGGGGAAGAAGTTTGGAGTTCATGTTGCTTCTATTCTTCGTGGAAAGAGGAGGATTAATATCCCCGGTGGTTCTGTCCGCCTGTTTCCGATGGATAAGATACAGGTGATAGGTACAGATGAACAATTAAGTGTGTTTAATGAGGCGATGCAAAACGGAGCGAAGATAGACTGGGAGGTCTATGAAAAGAGCGAGATGGCTTTGAAGCAGTTTATCATTGACAGTGATTCTGTTTTTCTGGGTAAAACGATTCGTGAATCGGGCATCCGCGACAAATATCATTGTATGATAGCCGGTGTTGAAAGTGAAGACGGTACACTGATGGTTCCTGATGTAAATGCTCCACTCGAAGAAGGCGATGTTGTTTGGGTGGTAGGCGAAAAAGAGGATGTGTACCAATTAGTCGATCAAAAAAACGAAAAAGTACAAGCCGGATAAGAATGGAATACTTATTTTTGCAACGATAAAAACTTAAAATAATAATATCATGAAGAGTGATCCGAAAGAATGTCTGTATTGCCAGAACAATGAAACGCTGCATAATCTGATGATTGAGATTGCGCAATTGAGTGTGTCACGTGTGTTTTTGTTTAAGGAACAAACCTACCGTGGACGTTGTCTTGTTTCTTATAAAGACCATGTGAACGATTTGAATGAATTGAGTGATGAAGACCGTAATGCTTTTATGGCAGATGTAGCGCGTGTCACTCGTGCCATGCAAAAAGCTTTCCAGCCGGAAAAGATTAATTATGGTGCTTACTCGGATAAATTGTCTCATTTGCATTTTCATTTAGCACCTAAATATGTGGATGGACCTGATTATGGAGGTATATTCCAAATGAACCCGGGAAAGGTTTATCTGACTGACGCAGAATATCAGGAACTGATTGATGCTGTTAAAGCAAATCTGTAAAAAGAAAGGGCGAACTGCAACTCTATAAGTGGTAAGCTATACAAATCGTAAACAATGAACGGTGAGCAAGCCTGTGGATATAACGCAGTCTGTTCACCGTTCATTGTTTACGATTCATCGTTTTTCTATTTATCCTATTCTTCAAAATCGAAATCAAAGTCAAAATCATCCATAAACTCTGGAGTTGTAAATTCTTCCAGTTCCCGGCGATCTTTCTTGGTCGGACGTCCGGTTCCACGTGCCCGGTCTACGAATCCGCTGATTTTGCTCATTTCAAGTAATTCATATTGATCGGGAGTCGTTACATTTTCCATCATTTCCGATACCAGTTTGGCTCCTACGCGTTTCTCAATCGGTTGTAATACTTTGAATGAGTATGTGATAGGTGGTTTCTTCACTTGAATAACATCACCCGGTTTTATCATACGGGCAGCTTTGACCAGCGAACCGTTGATGGTAATACGTCCTTTTTTGCAGGCTTCTGCTGCAATCGTACGTGTCTTGAAGATGCGGACAGCCCACATCCATTTATCTATTCTTGCTTCAGCCATTTTAGTTAGTTATTTAGTGATAAGTAATTAGTCGGTTAGTGGACGTTATCATTGATCGCTAACCGTTCATTGCTATCTTTATTTTTTATAGAACAGGTTCATCATTTCTTGTTGAACTGGTTCATTGTGATGTCGATACCGGCAAGACAGAAACTTTTGATAATTTCCCCTGCCATCTCCAGTCTTTCATCCATTGTCTTCCAGTCTTCATCAGTGAAGTGACCGAGTACGTAATCGATTTGTCCACCACGTGGAAAATCACTCCCGATTCCAAAACGCAGACGGGCATAGTTTAGAGTGCCCAGAGTGGCGGCAATATGCTTTAATCCGTTATGGCCTGCATCACTTCCTTTTCCTTTTAGACGTAACGTTCCGAAAGGAAGAGCCAGATCGTCTACTATGATCAGTACATTTTCCAATGGAATATTTTCTTTCTGCATCCAATAGCGAACGGCCAATCCACTCAGGTTCATAAAAGTCGATGGCTTGAGCAGGATCAACTGACGTCCTTTGATGGAAAAGCTGGTGGCGAATCCATAGCGTCCATCCATAAAAGGAGGAGCATTGTTAATTCTGGCCAATGCTTCTACTGTCATGAATCCGATATTATGTCGGGTTTCATGATACTCGGGACCAATGTTTCCCAGTCCGACAACTAAATATTTTATCATCGTTTTTCCGTAAAACAGTTCATTAATATAGAAAGAGAAACGCAGATTAATACAAATTAATGCAGACTGAACATCTGCTTTAATCTGCATTAATCTGCGTTTGAAGTATATCTCTTTACAGGGATAATCTCAATTACTTGCCAGCGGCTGCTGCTGCACCTCTTGCTGCACGAGTCAACTTAACAGCACATACAACGGCTTCTTTAGCACTAATCAGTTCAAGACCTTCGAAGCTCAATTCGCCAACTTTAACAGTCTTACCCAATCCCAGGTGAGAAACGTTAACGATCAGTTTCTCAGGAATTACATTGTACAAAGCTTTCACTTTGATCTTACGCATCTGCAGTGCAAGTTTACCACCGGCTTTCACACCTTCTGCAAGACCTTCCAACTGTACAGGTACTTCCATTACGATAGGTTTAGCTTCGTCAATCTGATAGAAGTCAACGTGCAGGATAGTATCTTTTACCGGGTGGAACTGAATATCTTTCAGGATAGCGTTTACTTTTTTGCCGTCGATAACCAGGTCTACAACGTAAATGTGCGGAGTATAAACCAAGTTACGAAGTCCTTCGTTAGTCACTGTGAAGTGAACTACTTCATTACCTCCGTAAAGTACACAAGGTACACCACCGTCTTTACGAATTTCTTTCAAAGCTCTAGCTTGTTCAGAAGAGCGTTCTGCAATTGTTCTTGCAGTTCCTTTTACTTCAATTGATTTCATTTCTTTAAAAATTTGTGTTACTCTAAATTAAGTTAGTTTGCTTAATTCACCATCACACGATGTGGATTATCACACGATGTTGCAAAAAAGCGGTGCAAAAGTACGTCTTTTTTTTGAAATATCAAAGAGTTACTTTCTTAAAAGTCAATATCGATCTTAATTTCGCTCTCTAACTTGTTTGCCCGGGCTTCTTCGATTGCTTTCTGTTCATTTTCTTCATCTGCTTCGGTGTTCAGGCGGGCGATGTATTCGTTCGCATCATTGCACTCAATGAAGTTGACTGCTTCTTCGAGTCCTGCCATAAACTTCTGAAAGTCCTCCCTATATAGGAAGATTTTGTGTTTTTCGAAACTAACCTGAGAATCGTCACCTTCTCCCGTTATCACTTTCTTACTCTCTGTAATAGCCAGGAACATTTCATCTTTACGATTCTTCTTTACGTCAAGGTAATAGATGCGTTTACCTGCTTTAATGGACTTGGAGAATACAATCTCCTTATCATTCATGTCTGCGCTCATTTTCTTTTTTAAATCTTCCATATCTTTCGGTCCGTTTATAATCGGCCTCAAAATTGGATATTTTTTTTAAACTGTCAAAAGAAAAAGCGCAGAGAATCAAATACTGCATTAAAAAATGTGATTTATTAGTGGAAACTCATTAAAAATATCTACTTTTGCAGTTCGATAACAACAGTATTAATTTGAATTATGATCAACAGAGTTCTTATTCGTCTTAAGATTATACAGATAGTATATGCCTATTATCAAAATGGCAGCAAAAATCTAGACTCAGCGGAGAAAGAGTTATTCTTTAGTCTTTCAAAGGCGTATGACCTTTATAATTATTTGCTAATGCTGATGATAGCATTGACAGAGTATGCACAAAAACGTATTGATGCGGCAAAAGCTAAATTGGCACCTACGAAAGAAGAGTTGTACCCCAACAAGAAATTCGTGGATAACAAATTTATTGCTCAATTGGAAGTCAATAAGCAATTGGTAGAGTTTATAGCCAATCAAAAAAGAACCTGGGCAAACGACCAGGACTTCATCAAGGAACTTTATGAGAAAATTGTAGAAACCGATATCTATAAAGATTATATGGCTTCTGACGACCACTCATACGAGGCCGATCGTGAATTATGGAGAAAACTCTATAAAACATACATCTTTAATAATGATTCTCTCGATCAGGTATTGGAAGATCAGAGTCTGTATTGGAATGATGACAAAGAAATTGTAGATACATTCGTCCTGAAAACGATCAAACGTTTTGATGAAAAGAAGGGTGCCAACCAGGAACTGCTTCCGGAATTTAAGGATGACGAAGATCAAGAGTTTGCACGTCGTCTGTTCCGTCGTACTATTTTGAATTCCGACTATTACCGTCATTTGGTTAGTGAGAATACAAAAAACTGGGATCTGGACCGTATTGCATTTATGGACGTTATCATTATGCAGACTGCATTAGCAGAAATTCTTAGTTTCCCGAACATTCCGGTCAGTGTTTCGTTAAATGAATATGTAGAGATAGCGAAGTTGTATAGCACAGCTAAAAGCGGTAGCTTTATCAACGGTACGCTGGATGGAATAGTTAATCAATTAAAAAAAGAAGGTAAGTTGACTAAAAACTGATACCTTTGTCCATATAGTAGAAACTAAAACAGATTATTTATGAACGTATTGACTGTATTATTGCAAGCTCCTGCCGGTGCTGCCGGAGGTGGAAGTATGATGTGGATCATGCTGATAGCTATGTTTGTTATCATGTATTTCTTTATGATCCGTCCTCAGAATAAGAAGCAAAAAGAAATAGCAAATTTCCGTAAATCTCTTCAGGTAAATCAGAATGTGATTACTGCAGGTGGTATCCACGGAACAATCAAGGAAATTACTGACGATTACATAGTACTTGAGATTGCTTCTAATGTAAAGATTAAAATAGACAAGAATTCTATTTTCGCTGATGCTTCAGCTGCTAGCAATCAATCTAAATAATAGTTGATAAATAAGTGCCTATGTTTGATCGTAGGAAAATAGAATATACATATTTAAAACTATCAAAGAAAATTAAGGATTTTCTGCTCAGTGATAAGAGCAGAGAGTTCTTAATTTTTTTATTTTTCTTCTTGATAGCCGGTGGATTTTGGCTGCTTCAGACTTTGAATAGTGACTATGAAGCGGAGTTTTCCATTCCGGTACGAATGAAAGATGTTCCCAATAATGTAGTGTTGACTTCGGAACCGCCTTCCGAACTTCGCGTCAGAGTGAAAGATAAAGGTACGGTGCTTCTCAATTATATGCTGGGGAAAAGTTTTTTCCCGGTAAATCTAGGTTTTCTTGATTATAAAGGAAAAGATAATCATGTGAAGATTTACGCATCTGATTTTGAGAAAAAGATATTGAGCCAATTGAATGTGTCCTCCAAAATTCTTTCAATCAAGCCGGATACATTAGAGTATATCTATTCTGAAGGAAAGTCTAAGTTGGTACCTGTCCGCTTTCAGGGAAAAGTGACAGCCGGACTTCAATATTATGTATCAGATACGATTTGTAATCCGGACTCTGTATTAGTTTATGCTCCGGAAGGAATTCTGGATACTATTACCACCGCATATACTCAAAAGATAAACCTGGAGAATATTTCAGATACAACCCGGCGACGAATTCCGCTGAATTCTGAAAGAGGAGTGAAGTTTGTTCCGGCTTCGGTAGAAATGACCTTTCCGGTAGATATTTATACGGAGAAAACAGTAGAGGTGCCATTGCACGGAGTTAATTTCCCGGCCGATAAGGCATTACGTACCTTCCCTTCCAAAGTTCAGATTACTTTCCAGGTGGGGTTGAAGCGGTTCCGCAGCATAAAAGCAAGCGATTTTATCATCAATATTTCTTACGAAGAGTTGTTGAAGCTCGGTTCTGATAAATATACGGTTAAATTGAAGTCGTTTCCGAGCGGAATCAATCAAATTCGTATTGTTCCTGAGCAAGTAGACTTCTTGATAGAACAAATTACTTCTAATGTCGATTAAGATTGGTATAACCGGTGGTATTGGTAGCGGGAAAAGTGTGGTTTCCAGGTTATTTGGAATAATGGGAATTCCTGTTTATATTTCAGATATAGAAGCAAAGCGTATCACGCAGACAGATCCGGTGATTTGTCAGGAACTTTGTGCGCTGGTCGGTCAGGATGTGTTTCAAAATGGTGTGTTGAATCGTTCTTTGCTGGCATCCTATATGTTCGGTCATCCGAATCGTGTGCAGAAAGTGAATGAAATTATTCATCCACAGGTGAAAGAAGATTTTCGTCGGTGGGTTGCCCGGTTTGGGGGTGAACAATTGGTAGGTATGGAGTCTGCCATACTTGTGGAAGCTGGTTTCAGGAGTGAAGTTGACTTTCTGGTTATGGTGTATGCGCCGCTGGAAGTGAGAGTGGACCGCGCCATAAAGCGAGATTGTTCATCGAGAGAACTGGTGATGAAGCGTATTGAAGCACAAATGAGTGATGAAATTAAGAGAAGTCATGCTGATTTCGTGATAGTCAATGATGATGAAACACCGTTAATTCCGCAGGTTTTGGAGCTTATTTCTTTGCTATCTAAAAATAATCATTACCTTTGCTCCGCAAAAAATAATTAATAAATAAAAGGATATATACTATGTTGAAGACTATCTTGTCTATCTCAGGTAAACCGGGATTATACAAACTTATTTCGCAAGGAAAAAATATGTTGATTGTTGAATCAGTCAATGCTGAGAAGAAACGTTTCCCCGCTTACGGTAATGAAAAAATTATTTCTTTGGCCGATATAGCAATGTACACAGACGATGCAGAAGTTCCTTTGTATGATGTGCTGGAAGCTATAAAAGAGAAAGAAAAATCAGCGCAGGCTTCTATCGACCCGAAAAAAGCTACTCCTGAACAATTGCGTCAATACTTGGCTGAAGTATTACCTAACTTTGATCGTGAACGCGTATATGTAGCCGATATCAAGAAATTGGTAGCTTGGTATAACATCTTGATTTCTAATGGGATCACAGAGTTCAAACCGGAAGGCGAAGTTAAGGAAGAAGCAGTTGCAGAATAATCTGCACCGTTTATTTAATCAAAAATAGAGAACATGATAATCATTTAAAATGGTTATCATGTTTTTTCGTATAAACACTTGTATGTTCAGAAAAAAATTAGTATTATTTGGGTAATCTTTTACTAAAATAAATATCTTCTACTTATATTGTAAATAATGATGCTTTTTTATGTATCTTTGCCGCTGTTCACTATTCTTGGGAATAGCAGTAGTGAACGGTGAATAACAATAGAGAACAAAAGCGTTATAAAGATATTATTCAAGACTTGAGACCTGGACAATATTGAACTACTTGAGAATGATGTTTAAACGCTCGTGTTCTGCCATGTATGTAAATATGTGGTATTGAACATTAGTTGTTTTGCATGATTTAGCTGGTAGATGTCTAAAGCGTCAAGGGGGATATTTGATGTAGGGTATGGAGACAATAACAAATAAAGAAGTAAACGTCCGTTTGGACAATGAAAAAGGGACATTATGCCTGACAGGTTTGTTGGCAGGTACAATGGTATTTCTTTACGATTCACAGGGAGAATTAAAAGGCAAACATAAATTTGCTTTGCCTTCATTGACTATGGAAATCCCTCAACAGGGTACCTATGTTTTGGTAATGAGCCATCCGAACTGCCAACCGGAAGTCCGGAGATTTACATATTCAGGGATATAAATAATGCCGGTATGCTTAATAAGAAGCATACCGGCATTCTATTTAAATGGAAACTCTTAATTTCTGAATACCAATCCGTCTCCACCAGCGTCAACGGTAATTGCTTTGCTACGGTCGACTTCCTGGGAAAGTAACTTTTTGGATAGATCGTTCAACAGATAACGTTGAATAGCCCTCTTTACCGGACGAGCTCCAAATTCAGGATCATATCCCACTTGAGATAAGAAGTCCAATGCTCCTTCCGTCAGTTTCAGTTCCACTCCGTTTTCGGCAAGCATTTTCTGAACTCCCTTGATTTGTAAGAGTACAATCTGCTTGATTTCCTTTTCATTCAATGGTAAGAACATGATCGTTTCATCAATACGGTTCAGGAATTCCGGGCGAATCGTCTTTTTCAACATATTCATGACTTCCTTCTTCGTTTCTTCAATCACTTCTTCTTTATTGGAATCGTGCAACTTCTCCATCTGACTTTGTATATAAGAACTACCCATATTCGAAGTCATGATGATGATTGTATTTTTGAAGTTGACCACCCTTCCTTTATTGTCAGTCAGTCGTCCGTCATCCAATACCTGTAACAGGATATTGAAAACATCCGGATGAGCTTTTTCTATCTCGTCAAACAGGACAACAGAGTAAGGTTTCCGACGTATAGCTTCTGTCAGCTGACCGCCTTCATCATATCCTACGTATCCCGGAGGCGCTCCGACTAAACGGGAAACACTGTGCTTTTCCTGATACTCGCTCATGTCGATACGAGTCATCATCGTTTCGTCATCGAACAGGAATTCTGCCAATGCCTTCGCCAGTTCGGTCTTACCTACACCAGTGGTTCCGAGGAAAATGAACGAGCCAATCGGACGTTTCGGATCCTGTAATCCGGCACGACTACGGCGCACGGCATCTGCCACGGCTTCAATCGCTTCATCCTGACCGATTACACGTTGATGAAGTTCCTCTTCCAAGTGCAATAGTTTATCCTTTTCACTTTGCAGCATCTTGCTGACAGGAATACCTGTCCAACGGGAAACAACATCGGCAATGTCCTCAGCATCTACCTCTTCCTTAATCATGGCTTTATCGCCTTGCATATCACGTAGCTGCTTTTGAGTATTTTCTATCTCTTTGTCCAAAGCCTGCAGTTTACCGTAACGGATTTCGGCTACTTTACCATAGTCACCTTCACGTTCAGCTTTTTCTGCTTCAAATTTAAGATTCTCTATCTCAACCTTATTCTGCTGGATTTTGTCCATCAGCGTTTTTTCACTCTGCCATTTGGCTTTAAAGGACTTTTCCTGTTCTTTCAGTTCGGCAAGCTCCTTACCGATGATTTCCAGTTTCGGTTTATCGTTTTCACGTTTAATAGCTTCCCGTTCGATTTCCAACTGCTTGATTTTGCGGGAGATTTCATCCAGTTCTTCAGGAACAGAATCTACCTCCATACGCAGTTTGGCTGCAGCTTCATCCATCAGGTCAATGGCTTTATCCGGCAGGAAACGATCGGTAATATAACGGCTACTCAATTCGACGGCTGCAATGATGGCATCATCTTTGATACGCACATGGTGATGGTTCTCGTAACGCTCTTTCAGTCCACGAAGGATAGAAATGGTACTCAAGTTGTCCGGTTCATCCACTTGTACGATTTGGAAACGACGCTCCAAAGCTTTGTCCTTTTCGAAGTACTTTTGATATTCGTCGAGGGTTGTTGCTCCGATGGAACGTAATTCTCCACGAGCTAAGGCAGGTTTTAGAATGTTTGCAGCATCCATGGCGCCTTCACCCTTTCCGGCTCCTACCAGTGTATGAATCTCATCAATGAACAGAATTATATCACCTTCTGATTTCTTCACTTCATTGACAACTGATTTCAGTCGTTCTTCAAACTCACCTTTATACTTTGCACCGGCAACCAGTGCTCCCATATCCAATGAATAGACCTGTTTGTTTTTCAGGTTTTCAGGTACATCTCCGCGAAGGATACGATGTGCCAAGCCTTCTACGATTGCTGTCTTACCAGTTCCCGGTTCACCGATTAGAATTGGATTATTCTTTGTACGGCGGCTCAATATCTGGAGTACCCGGCGGATTTCTTCATCACGTCCGATTACAGGATCCAGTTTTCCGCTACGGGCAGCTTCGTTCAGGTTGATAGCGTACTTTTCCAATGATTGATAAGTATCTTCACTAGATTGTGACGTTACTTTTTCTCCTTTCCTCAACTCGCTGATGGCATTGCGTAATTCTTTTTCCGTCATACCGGCATCTTTCAAGATAGTGGAGACGGTACTTTTCACAGTCAGCAATGCCAATATGATATGCTCTAATGAAACAAACTCATCGCCCATTTCTTTAGAATACTGTGTTGCTTTCTGCAATACTTCGTTAGATTCACGACTCAGATACGGTTCTCCGCCGGATACTTTTGGTAGTGAGTCGATCTGTTTGTCGACAACGAGAGCTACCTGCTGTCCGTTCATGCCAAGTTTCTGGAAGATGAAGTTAGTGACATTTTCACCTACCTTCATTACTCCCTGCATGATGTGGGCAGGTTCAATGGCTTGTTGTCCCCGGCTTTGTACCAGGTTCACGGCCTCCTGTACCGCTTCTTGAGATTTGATGGTAAAATTGTTAAAGTTCATATCTTTGTTCTCCTTTCTTATTTCACGTTTTTAATAACACCTAAGAGGGCGCAAAAGATTTGCCAAGTATAAAAATATGACAAAATAGCATGAGTATTAAGGAGTTAAAGGACAAAATGACCTTTTTTATCTGGGAGTAACTGACGAATTTACTATAAAATATCATTTGTTACCTGATACGCTTGTTTGTGTAATCTTAGCCTGTGAAGAAAGAAAATAAATATTGAAAAGTGGATAAATAAAAGTATTGTAGTATCTTTATCCGCTGTAATAATATAGATGGTATATGAGTGATAAGCCCCAAATAAAACTTGCTGAAACAGTGGTGTTGATTGACGCTGCTTTTTTGAATTTTGTAATAACGGATATAAAAGGATATTTTGAAGAAACTTTGCATCGTTCTTTACAAGAGATAGACCTTTCGATGTTGACCACCTATATAACCTTGGATGCAGGGATTACAGAAGGGAAGAACGAGGTGCAATTTCTTTTTGTGTATGATAAAGAATCCAGTCGATTGCAATATTGCCAACCTTCCGATTTGCAGGAAGAATTGAATGGAGTTGCGTTTCAGAGCCCTTATGGTGAATATTCTTTCGCCAGCGTTCCATCGGAAGGAATGGTGTCAAGAGAAGATTTGTTTTTGGATTTACTCTCTATCGTTTCCGATTCGGCAGACGTGAAAAGGATGATCGTTATTTCTTTCAATGAGGAGTATGGAAAGAAAGTGACTGATGCTTTGCATGAAGTGAAAGGCAAAGAGGTCATTCAATTCCGTATGAATGAGCCCGAACTTCCGGTGGATTATAAATGGGATATGCTGGCTTTCCCTGTCATGCAGGCGTTGGGGATAAAAGGGGAAGAATTGCAATAACTATTGTGCTTTTATTCTTTCTGTAATTCATTATTCGTCATTGATTTCTTAACTGTTAATCATAATTGCCGTGTCCGATTTTCGTTTAAAAGTATTTCAGAGCGTAGCGAAGAATCTAAGCTTTACGAAGGCTTCGCAAGAATTGTTTGTCAGTCAACCTGCTATCACCAAACATATTCAGGAGCTGGAGACTTACTATCAAGCTCGTTTGTTCGACCGTCAAGGGAGCAAAATTTCACTGACTAAGGCCGGAGAATTGCTGTTGAAACATAGCGAGAAAATCTTGGACGATTATAAACAATTAGAATATGAGATGCATCTGTTGCATAATGAATATATCGGCGAACTGAAATTGGGGGCCAGTACTACGATTGCGCAATATGTACTTCCTCCTCTGTTAGCGAACTTTATAGCCAAGTTTCCGCAAATCAATCTTTCTTTGATTAATGGAAATTCCCGGGGAGTGGAAGCTGCCTTGCAAGAGCATCGGATTGATTTGGGATTGGTCGAAGGGATCTTCCGCTTACCTAATCTGAAATATACTCCATTT
Source organism: Bacteroides sp. OM05-10AA (assembly GCF_003439055.1). NCBI lineage: Bacteria > Pseudomonadati > Bacteroidota > Bacteroidia > Bacteroidales > Bacteroidaceae > Bacteroides > Bacteroides sp. OM05-10AA. Next base: position 510 of record NZ_QSUR01000039.1, on the reverse strand, counting down.
TTGCAAGACGAACTGGTTGCCGTGGTGCATACACAGAGTAAATTAGCTGTCACGGATGAGATTACTCCGGAAGATTTGCTGAATATTCCTTTGGTTTTGCGGGAGAGGGGCTCCGGTACATTAGATGTGTTTGAACGCGCCTTATTGCAACATAATCTCAAACTTTTTTCTTTAAATGTATTGATGTATCTCGGTAGTACAGAGAGTATCAAGCTTTTTTTGGAACATACGGACTGTATGGGAATTGTTTCTATCCGTTCGGTGCATAAAGAGCTTGTAGCTGGCAATCTCCGTGTAGTCGAAATAAAAGGAATGCCAATGCTGCGCGAATTTAACTTTGTACAGCTGCAAGGGCAGGAGGGAGGATTGTCACAGGTATTTATGCGTTTCGCCGGACATCATAGTAAGAGCCTGTAAGCTTGTCTTTTTCTCTTGTTTAATCATTTCCCTCAGAATAGAAAAATGGTTCTTCGTCAAATTTGGTGGTAATCTCTTTTTTATTTCACCGGT
>NZ_QSUR01000038.1:0-54759 GCF_003439055.1 Bacteroides sp. OM05-10AA | reverse complement strand
TATTTATTCACAATAGAAGAAGTACCACCAAATTTGACGAAGAACCCGATTTGGCAATTCTATTTCTCATATTCTCATGAATATAAGTCAACCTGTTGAAACATAATGTAATAGAATATGAGAAATACTTTTAAAAGTTGGCATTTCTCATACTTTTCCTGTGATTTATCCCTAAAAATAGGCATTTCTCATACTCATTCTCGTTATTTCTCATAGTAGTTGTATAACAATCTACTGCTATTTTACGCCTGAATCATTAATAGCAAAGTTATTCTTCATTATAGATAAACTTGTTTTGGATTAATTGTAAACTTGCTTTTCATCTATTATAAACTATAATTGCAAGCTTTGATTATATAATTGCAAGTTTCATTTTTATAAATGCAACCTTTGATTATAAAAACGAAGCTTGCAATTATAGTTTATGATTAGTCGAAAGCTACTTTATATATAAAGGATTGAAAGTTTGCTATTAGGCAATAGCAACTTTACTATTAATACTTTCCGGACGGACAAGTAATAGTTTGTATGTGTTGATAAGGAGTAGCTGTGTTATGCGCGATGGAATAACAAAAGTAACAATGGCAGATAGTCTTTTAGTTCATTACGTAAAAGTTCCATCGTTTTTTGTTTATATCGATTGATAGACTTCACACTAAGATTCATCTCTTCTGCAATCTCTGTATGAGTTTTGCCTTCAAAGAAACTTTTCATAAATACTGTACGATAGTTTTCTGGAAGTTTGTCTAATGTCTCATACAACATTCTGTATAGCTCATCAAGAGTATATACACTATCCGGTTCTGTTTCATAGACAGGAGCTTTCTTCTGTATATTTTCCGCATAGCTCCATTCATATTCCTGATGTTTCAGGAAATTCAGGCAGCTATTTTTTACACACATTTTGATGTAAGCTAATGCAGTGTTCGATTGAAGATCAAAAGAATCAGTATCCAGTTTATCCCATAATGAGGTGAATACATCCGAAACGATATCTTCACGTGTTTCTTTATCATCAACAAACCTTTTTGCATACAGACAAAATGGGGCGTAATACTCCTCATAAAGTTGTTTGAAAGTCCGTTCTTTAGTTTGTTTGGAAAAAGATATTTTCATTATTTAGAGATTCTGTAGTTTTTCATTTCGTTGCAAATATATAATAAGATAATTATCAAAGCCTCATTTTCGATTCTTTTTTTTGCTTTCACCCCTAATGAATAGAAAATAATCAGATAAGACTGTCCTTTTGTATATAGGTTGATTGTATTATATATAAACAGGATTAAAATATGAAAAACAAGTTTTTTTTATTGGCTATAACCTTTTGTTTGCCAATACATTCTCAAGAAGTTTCCAAATCTTTTATTCCGATGGCTGAAATACCTGCCGGAAGTTTTTATATGGGAAGTGACGGATTAGGCGAAGATTTTGATGAGGCTCCTATCCATCAGGTAGTAATCTCCCGCCCGTTTCGTATGGGAATTACTGAAATAACGAATGCGCAATATGAATCATTCTGTCCGGAACATCGGGCATTACGAGGAAAAAACGGTGTTTCGCTGGAAGATGATGAAGCAGTCGTCAATGTAAGTTATTCCGATGCTGTTGCCTTTTGTGAATGGCTTAGCCGGAAAGAAGGCAGAAACTATCGTTTGCCAACAGAAGCGGAATGGGAATATGCTTGTCGGGCAGGCACATACACACTATTTTCTACAGGAGACGGGTTACCTGCAGTTTATCATCGGAATCAAAAAGTGGTTCGTGACTTTGATCCGGTATCTTTAAAAGTAGCCCAGACTCCTCCTAATACATTCGGGCTTTATGATATGCATGGAAATGTGGAAGAATGGTGCTTGGATAGGTATGCTCCTTATTCCGCAGAAAAGCAGAAAGACCCGGCAGGACCATTGACAGGAGAGTTTCGGGTCACTCGAGGAGGGAGTCATCACACCCCGGAGAAATACTTGCGAAGTGCCAATCGACTGGCTATGCTCCCGGAAGATAAACATTCCCAAACCGGATTTAGAATTGTGGAAGCCGATACTCGTTTGAATGTATCGGGAACATCTGCCCCTGTCCCGTTCAATCAGAAGTCTGTAGAAAATACATCTATAAAATGGAAGAAAGTATCTGCTATCACACCGATGTTTTTGCCTCCGATACCATTTGTGGTACGTCCGGCATGTGATTCGAATACCCCATTTTATCTACATAATCATCAGCCTGCAGTTACGTGGTGTGATAATGGAGATTTGCTGGCAATATGGTTTTCTGCAAATGAAGAGAATGGGAGAGGGATGACAGTACTCGGTTCCCGCTTGCGTGCTGGGCATACTGATTGGGATGTGGCTTCTTTATTCTTTAAGGTTCCGGATCGGAATATGACAGGAAGCGCTTTGCTCAATGACGGGAAAGGAAAATTGTATCATATCAATGGAGTGGAAGCATCGGGTGACTGGCAGAATCTCGCAATGGTACTACGTACCAGTACAGATAACGGTGCTTCATGGAGCACTCCTAAACTGATAGCTCCCGAACATGCCAAACGTCATCAGGTAATAGCTGGTACGATTCGCACACGTGAGGGATGGCTGGTTCAAGCCTGTGATGCGGGTCCTGGCAGTCATGATGGGGCAGCTGTTCAAATCAGTAAAGATGGAGGAAAAACATGGTGCGATCCTTGGGATGGTGCTCCTTTGCCGGATTTCAAAGAAGGAGGAACGGGAAGTACAATCGCAGGCATCCATGCGGGAATTGTACAATTAGGAAACGGAAGTTTGATGGCTATGGGGCGTGGTAATAGCATACGGAATAAAGAAGGAAAGCTCCGAATGCCTATGAGTATATCAGATGATATGGGAAAGACCTGGAAATATGTAGCAAGCGAACTCCCTCCTATTGACGGAGGTCAGCGTCTTGTTTTAATGAGACTGAATGAAGGACCTTTGCTATTGGTTTCTTTTACAGACCATCCGCAACGTACGCCTTTGGAAGAACGTGGTCTGGAATTTAAGGATAAAAATGGAAATGTGAAGAAAGGATATGGCATGTATGCGGCTCTTTCCTACGATGAGGGAAAAACATGGCCGGTAAGAAAACTACTGACGGACGGTGAATATCGCTTTTTAAACGGTGGAGCATGGACGGGATATTTCGAAATGGATGAAAATCATGCTGAACCACGTGGTTATCTTGCAGGAACACAAACTCCTGATAATGTGGTTCATATCCTTAGTAGCCGATTGCATTACCGCTTCAATTTGGCATGGCTCAAAAAATAAAATAAAAAAAGTTTGTTTTTGCTGTCCTTTTCCAATTGCTTCAGTTGTATTATAAGTGTAATTACAATTAAAAGATAAGATTTTGAAAGAAAATATGGAAAATATGAGTCCGGAATCATTGCTCCGTAAAGCACAAGCATTGGGAGATGATATTAAAGAAATGGAATCCATTGATGTATTGGGTGCCTATTATCAAGCACAAGCCAAAATAAAAACTAATAGAAGAAAGAACATGTATAATCAACTGATGCGTTATGCAGCATTTCTGACTATACCTTTATTTCTCTCTTCTCTGGTTTTGGGATATTTATATTTTAGTGGAACAGAAACCGACGAAAAATATGCAGAGGTGGTAACTGCTACCGGTTCTGTCATACGTTATGAACTTCCGGATCATTCTGTAGTATGGTTGAATGCAGGTAGTACATTGCGTTATCCTACCACTTTCAAGAAAGACAACCGGTTGGTAGAGTTGAAGGGTGAAGCATATTTCGAAGTGCAGGCAGACAAAGATCGTCCTTTCTATGTAAATACTCCGAATGGCTTGAGCGTATATGTTTATGGTACCAAATTTAATGTAGCTGCTTATGAGGATGATAATTATATAGAAACAGTATTGGAAAAAGGTAAGGTAAATGTGATAACCCCTAATCAGGAAACAATTGTATTGGCTCCTGGAGAACAGTTGCTTTACGATAAACAGAGTCAAAAGTCGAAAAAAAATAAAGTGGATGTCTATGGAAAGATAGCTTGGAAAGATGGAAAACTAATTTTCAGAAATGCTTCATTAGAGGAAATCCTGAAGCGTTTGGAACGACACTTCAATGTGGAAATTCAGTTTAACAACAAATCCGGGAAAGAATATAAGTACCGGGCTACTTTCCGAACTGAAACTTTGTCGCAGATATTGGATTATCTGGCCAAGTCAGGCGGTTTAAAATGGTACATCGAAGAACCGCAGCAGCAGGCGGATGATACATTGTCAAAGACTAAAATCAGAGTAGATTTATAGTAGAGTAGTAACCTTTAAAATAAAAGCCCATGGAATAACACAAGAGAATAAAAAGAAAGGAAGAAAGCTGCTACCAACAGCCGTCTTCCTCAAGTTTTTAAGATTTTCGGTACAAGTCTAGCAAACATGATATCCGAAATCAAACCATAGTTCATTTAGTAATAAACTTTAGTTAGCCACAAATGTATGAAAAAAAATCATTCATTTACAGCATTATGTCCTAAATATGCTTTAAATCTAAAACTTCCGTTAGTTATGAGGATTAGTCTAGCACTACTTTTCGCAGTAGTATTACAACTTTCTGCCGAAGATGGCTATGCCCAGCGAACGCGGGTTGCCATTTCAATGAATAATGTATCTGTAGAACAGGTACTGAATAAAATAGAGGAGACGTCCGACTATGTTTTTCTCTATAATGATAAAACAATTCAGAAGAACCGTATTGTTTCTGTGAACAGTAAATCAGGAAATATTACTGATGTCTTGAATGCCATGTTTAGAGGTACGGATATCTCTTATACGGTGATTGATAAACAGATAATTCTGTCCAAATCGAATGGAATCAACCAAAATGCCAGAGTAATTCAGGCACAAGGTACGGTGAAAGACGGTAATGGTGATCCTTTGATTGGAGTAAACGTGAAAGTAAAAGGAGCTGCAACCGGAACAATTACTGACATTGACGGTAAGTTTACTTTGAGTGTCAGAGAAGGAGAGGTAGTGGAATTCTCTTACGTTGGTTATACGACTAAAACGCTGAAACTAGTAAACGAAAATCCACTTATTGTTGTATTACAGGAAGACACGAGGACATTGAATGAGGTCGTAGTTACTGCTTTGGGTATCAAGAAAGAAGCAAAATCCTTGTCTTACAATGTTCAGCAGATCAGCAATGATGAAATAACCCGTATCGCTGATGCCAATTTTGTAAACAATTTGAATGGTAAGGTTGCGGGTGTTACTATTAATAGCTCTTCTGCCGGTGTCGGTGGTTCTTCACGTGTGGTAATGCGTGGTGCCAAGTCGTTGAATGGAAATAACAATGCCTTATATGTGGTGGATGGTATTCCCATGATTGATATGACAGCGGCTTCTACTCAACCCACGGACTCCTACGAAGGGGCAGGACAGTCGGGAGACCCGATTTCCGGCTTGAATCCGGATGATATTGAAAGCATTTCCGTATTGAGCGGTTCTTCTGCCGCGGCTTTGTATGGTAGTGCCGCTGCCAATGGAGTGGTGATGATCACTACTAAAAAAGGTAGGGAAGGACGTACCACAGTCTCTATATCTAACAATACAACATTCTCCGCTCCGTTGGTTTTGCCGGAATTTCAAAATACATACGGACAGACTGAAACGGGAAGTTATTATAGTTGGGGATCGAAGCTGAATACTCCCAGCAGTTATGACCCTGCCGATTTTTTCCAGACGGGAGTCAACGTGACAAATTCAGCCAGTTTGTCTACAGGAACGGATAAGAATCAGACTTATCTTTCTTTGGGTACTACGAATGCGCATGGCATTATTCATAATAATAACTTTGAACGTTATAATGCTACGGTACGCAATGTCTCAAAAATGGCGAAAGATAAACTGACGCTCGATCTTAGCTTTATGTTGAGTTCCGTGAAAGAACAGAATATGACGGCTCAAGGGCTTTATTTCAATCCGTTAGTGTCACTCTACTTGTTCCCTGCCGGTGATGATTTTTCCAAAGTTCAGGCTTATCAGCGTTACAACGGAGAACGTAACCTGCAAACTCAATATTGGGATTACAGTACCAATCTGGCTTTGCAGAATCCTTACTGGATTACAGAACGCATCAAAATGCCTAATCATAAAAACCGTTATATGGCTTCGGCTTCTTTGAAGTATGATTTTGCCGATTGGATTAATTTGACGGGACGTGTGAAGATGGATCGTAACAATGAACGCCGTGAACGTATGTACGATGCCGGGACAAACACACTTTTTGCTTCAGACTACGGTTACTATTCAAAGAGCAATGTCGAGAGCCAGCAGTTGTATGGAGAGTTACTATTGAATGTGAATAAGTATTTTGTAGATAATACGTATAACTTGACGGTCAATGCAGGCGCGAATTTTGAAAATAATGATTACCAATCAGACTACTTTGGTGGTAAATTGAAGTCGACCGCCAATTTATTCACTTTTGGTAATATAGATACTACAGGTGAGAATTTGGCTAATCAATATGGTTATCACATGAAGAAACGTGCCATTTTCGGTAGCGCGCAGTTGGGGTATAAATCAAGGGCTTATTTGGATGCAACTCTTCGTAATGACTGGTCGTCCACTTTCAAAGGGACGGATACTTCTTCATTCCTGTATGGTTCTGTCGGCCTTTCCGGAATCATCACGGATATCTTTCCTATCAGTAGTGATATCATGCCCTATATGAAGGCGCGTATATCTTATTCGGAAGTCGGAAATTCACCAGAAGTCTTTTTGGCCATTCCGACTTATAGTCTGGTCGGTGGCACGCCTGTAACAATGACACGTCGTCCGAACAGTCATTTGAAGCCAGAGCGTACCAAATCATGGGAGGCTGGTTTAAACTTTGTTTTCTTTAACAACAGACTGAAGCTGGATGCTTCTTTCTATCAGTCACGTACTTACAATCAATTCTTCACGCGTACCTTGTCTTCAACGACGGGATATACTTCGGAGGTCGTAAACGGTGGTCGTGTAGACAACAAAGGTATTGAATTGTCTTTGCGTTTTGATGACAAATGGGGAGACTTCGGTTGGAGCACTTATCTGACTTATTCATTGAATAAGAATAAAGTCGTAGAACTGTTGCGTAACTATGAAGATCCTTACACGCATGAACTCACTTCTTTGGACCGTATTGATATGGGAGGTACCAGTATGTATAAGATGATACTGACCGAAGGAGGTTCTATCGGAGATATTTATGTAAACACATTGCGGACAGACGAACATGGAGCCATTTATGTTCACCCTTCCGATCAGGTGGTAGTCCCGCAGTCTGATGAATTTGTAAAGGCTGGTAACAGTGCCCCTAAATATAATTTGGGTTGGGGAAATACGTTTACCTATAAAGGAATATCCTTAGGATGTTTGTTTACCGCACGTGTAGGAGGTATTGTTGTTTCTCAAACGCAAGCCACTATGGATGCTTTTGGAGCATCAAAGGCGACAGCGGACGCGCGTGATAACGGCGGAGCTTTGGTAAATGGCCGTCCTATTGATGCGGAAGCTTATTATACGACGATTGGCGGTTCGGGTTCTCAAGGTGGCATAGGTTCCATGTATGTGTATAGCGCTACCAATGTTCGTTTGGCGGAACTGTCTTTAGGATATGACATACCGATTAATAAGTATGTAAACTGGATAAAGGGGCTCAATGTTTCATTTATAGGTAAGAATTTGTTCTTCCTTTATAGAAAAGCACCGTTTGATCCTGAACTGACTGCAAGCACCGGTACTTACTTTCAGGGGATTGATATGTTCATGTCGCCCAGTTTACGTAATTTGGGATTTTCAGTGAAAGTTAATTTTTAACCAAACTCTTAATAGTCGAAGATATGGTATTAAATAAAATATTATCATGGAACAGACTTTCCATTTTGGGAATGTCGTTTCTTCTATTCAATAATACCTCGTGTATTGATTACGAGGACAATGTGAATCCGAATGAAGTCACCAATGCGATGATGGAGGTGGATAACTTGAAAACCGGAGCTTTTTTTTCACAGATGTTGCGCCGGGTGGTGCTCATTAATGATGGCTCTATCCTTGATTCCGATTATCAGATTGCGCAAAACCTCTCTCATGATCTCTATTCCGGATATATTGCGGCAACGTTGGGATCTACCAACCATAACGGGCAATATAATTTTCAGGAGAATTGGGTAAATGCAACGTTTGACTATGCTTATACCGGAGTGATGGCTCCGTGGCAAAGTATTCATAGTCTTGCCGCAGAGCAAAATTTGCCGGAAGTAGATGCGTTGGCTACTGTAGTGAAAGTAGCAGGTATGCATCGTATTGCTGATACGTTTGGTCCGATTCCGTATGTAAACTACGGCTCTTCCAGCTTGTATGACGCTTTGGATAAAGTGTATGCCAAGTTTTTTGAAGAATTAGACGATGCGATAGAAGTGTTAGGCAATTATGTCAGTGGAAATGTCGACGCGCGATTACTTAGTAAATATGATTATGTGTATGGCGGTGATGTAAAGCAATGGGTGAAGTTTGCCAACACTTTACGTTTGAGGCTTGCCATGCGTGTCGCTTATGCTGATGCGACATTGGCAAGGCAGGAGGCTGAAAAGTCTGTTCAAAATATGTATGGTCTCATAGAGAGTACTGCCGATCGTGCGCAATTATCCCACAATACATTGGAATACCATCATCCGCTGCATGAGATAGCTTATAATTTTAATTCCGGAGATTGTCGTCCGGGAGCCAGCATCGTTTCATATCTGAACGGATTGAACGACCCTCGTGTCAGTCGTTATTTTATTGCAGCAAGTGATGATGGTGGTTATCATGGCGTGCGCATTGGTATTACTACTAGTAATATGAGCAATTATCAAGGCAATAAGATTTCGAACTTTAATATTGACCGTGCTTCTACTCCTGTGGTCTGGATGACGGCTGCGGAATCTTTCTTTTTGCGTGCGGAAGGTGCGTTGAGGGGTTGGAATATGGGCACGGGTACGGCACAATCTTTCTATGAAGCCGGTGTACGGATGTCATTTGAAGAAACTGGTGCGGGCAGTGCTGACAGCTATCTGGCGGACAATACATCCGTACCGGGCGCATTTGATGATAATGTGGGCAGTGATAATTATTCTTTCAGCACTACTGTAACTCCGGCGTGGGATGCTGCCGCAAGTTTTGAAGGACAGTTGGAACGTATTATCACACAGAAATGGATTGCGATTTATCCTGACGGTCCTGAAGGCTGGAGTGAATATCGTCGTACAGGCTATCCTGAATTGATACCGGTAGTGCGAAATAGTAGTAATGGAACAGTGGATACGGATTTGCAAGTTCGTCGTTTGCCATATACCCGCGATGAGAAGTCAAATAATGCGGCGGGAGTAAGTAGCGGTAAAGCTGCCTTAGGTGGTCCGGACAATGGCGGAACCAAACTTTGGTGGGACAAGAAGGCTCGCTGATGGGTAAGAGAACATTGTTTAAATCTAAAAAACAGTTACGTATGAAAACAAAAATAACAAGTTTATTCATTTCCTTCATTGCAACGTTCGGTTTTTATAGTTGCGATACGGATGTTGAAAACATGGAGATTCAGAAATTGAAGACTTATGATGAACAATATTTCCAGAATCTGCGTGATTTTAAAAAAAGTGATCATGAAATAAGTTACGCCTATTATGAGGGTTGGTCGCCTATCGAAGGTGTTACCGGATATAAAGATCCCGCTTCATGGGGAGAACGTATGGTGGGATTGCCCGACAGCATTGATATTGTAAATCTTTGGATGGGCATACCGACGGCGGAAACTCATCCCATTGCCTATCAGGACATGAAGTATTGTCAGGAAAAGTTGGGCACTCGCTTTGTTATGCACGCCGATGCTTCCAACTATCGGCATCAGTTTACGGTTGACGGTGTGGATTATGATATGGGAGGTTCTAGTCCGAGCGATGAAGTAATGGCAGCTTATGCTAAGTGGATTATCAAACAGGTAGTGGATGGTGAGCTGAATGGTGTAGATATTGACTGGGAAGGTTGGAGCAGTGAAGACTTGATAAGATTGGTAACCATCATTGGCGAAACTTTCGGACCGAAGGGAAAACAACCGGATATGTTGCTGATTGTTGATTATTTTAGTGGGTCTCCTTCGGCCGATATTGCTCCTTATTGTGATTATATTGTCCAACAGGCTTATAGTAATCAAACAGGTTTTTTGAGCGAACCATCCAATCTTCCTTCGGAGAAAATGATTTATTGCGAATCCTTTGGAGTTTTCTATGAAGATGGGGGACAATTGATGAACTATGCGCGCTGGGAGCCGTCAAAGGGGCGTAAAGGCGGTTGTGGAGTATTCTATCTAGGAAGAAATTATTATTCTGCATCCGGTGTACCTTATAATGAATTCAGAGAGGCGATTCAAATAATGAATCCTGCGATTGAGTAAACAAATAATGATTAAACTAAGATTAGGATGAAAACATATATCTTTAAACATTCTTTATTAGCTGCCATATGGGGATTATCGGTCTTCGGTTGTGCGGATGGTGATAGTTTTGATTATAATAAGAATGTCGCTTTCATAACAGGTACTGAAACAACGCCTGTTGTCAAATTTGTAGTAGAAGATACTCCTTCTTCGTATACTGTAACCGCTTCTTCTACCAATAAAGTAGACAAAGATGTCAAAGTGAAGTTTGCTATTGACAACTCATTGGTGGAGGCTTATAATCAGGAACATAATACAAGCTATTATGCCATTCCGGAAAATGCGGTAGTTTTGGAGAATAAAGAGGTGGTTATTGAGGCGGGAAAGGCCTTTTCTACCCCCGCCACTGTCAAGGTCGTTTCTACAGAGGATTTTGCGGAAGGGCGTGTTTATGTAATTCCTGTTACGATGTCACAAGTGGAAGGTTTGGAAGTGTTGCAACCTTCCAAAACCGTTTTCTTGAAAGTAGCCCGCGTATTCTATTTCACTTCGTTGAATATCAGTAATACGGGACTTTACAGTAATTTTATCTTTCCTGATGACAAGAAGCAGGAACTTGCCAACTTTACGTATGAAATCAAGTGTTATTCTCAAGAATGGCATCGCATAGCCCGTTTGTGCAGTTTTACTTCGAAGAATGAGTCACGTTCTAGTATGCTTCGGTTCGGAGAAAACGGCTTGGACATCAATGCACTGCAATGGGTAAGCCCATCCGGAAGCATCGTTTCCACTACTCGGTTTAGCACCGACCGTTGGTATATGATTTCTTTGACTTATGACGGCAGTAAGCTGACAATGTATGTGAATGGCGTAAAAGACGCTCAAGGGGACGGTGACCGTAAACCGGTGGATTTCCAACGTTTTGAACTCGGTATGTCGTGGGCCGGATATCCGGGTAGCCAATATTTCCGCGGTCGTATGGCTGAAGTGCGTGTATGGAATCGCGCGTTAAGTCCGGCAGAGCTTCAGACAAACCTTTGTGGCGTTGATCCCCAATCGGATGGGCTGGTCGCTTACTGGAAAATGAATGAAGGCGAGGGACATATCTTTACAGATGCAACCGGGCATGGCTATGATATGGATTGGTCAAATACTGCTCGTGAAGTGACAGAATCAAGTGGTATGCAGTATAACCTTGATTACAGTGCTGCTATAGCATGGGATAGTGACGAGAAAAACAGATGTGCACAATAATAAAGTCGGTAAATTATGAATTTGAATAAATATATAATAGGATTGTTGGCTGTGGGTGGAATATTCTGCTTTCAGGCATGTAGCGACGAAAGTTATGATGTGGAGGGAAGTAGCTTGAATCAAGTGTATATCAATATGAATCGCTGGTCTTCAACGGAAAATCTTCAAAACGCGTTTGTCTATGAGGTGATGAGGACACCGGTGGGGTCTACGCTTAAAAGCGGACCGGAAAAAGTAAAAATAGGCGTCCGTTCTACTAAAGTCGCTTCGGAAGATATTACAGTGACTTTGGATATTGATAAAAATACGTTTATAGGCAATTACTCTTCTTTCCCGAATGGGGTAAATATAAGTTTGGATAAACACACACTTACTATACCTGCGGGAAGTATGCTTTCTTCTGATTCTGTTACTGTGGAAATAGAAGATGGAAAGTGGGATGAGTTTGCGGATGATTCATATCTTTTACCTCTGAAAATTATATCTGTATCTAATGCTGAATTGAGCGAAGGACATTCTTTGGCTTATTTGGTGGTTAATACGGCTTTTACTAATTGTGTGGAAGGAGCTACAAGTGTGGAAGGAACGTTGGTGAGCGATAGAAGTTCATGGACTGCTACCTATAAAGGTGCGGATGCCGGACGTGTATTCTTTGACGGGAATAATAGGTCTTATATCTCTCAAGATCGTTCCAATGTAGAACTTATTGTTGACTTGTCTAAAGAGTGTACAGGAATTTCAGGATTTAGGTTGACACATTATGGCAGCTGGTATTCTTGTTCCAGCGCAACTGTTTCTATTAGTGTGGATGGAGAAAGTTATATGAATCAAGGTAGTGTAAGTCTTCCGTCATATTCTTCTCCCCAATATATTCGCTTTTATGAAAATGTCAATGCCCGTTATCTTAAATTAGATTTGGCACCGGGCGGTTATGGCGTTGTCCTTACAGAGTTTGATATGTATCAAAACAATTAATTAGTACTTTTAAGTCTCTTGCAATGGTGTGTTGTACTTATTGCAAGAGACTTTATTTATAAAAGAAAATATGATGTTTCGCTTTATTCTATTATTGCTTTGTCTTAGTTCGCATCCTCTGTTCTCACTTTCACAAGAACCGCAACTTTCTGAAGCACTTCAGTTTGAAGAACGGAAGTTTGATTTTGGGGAAATTCAGGAGCAAGATGGAATCGTGTCTCATGTATTCCTGTTTAAGAATATAGGGAGGACGGTGGTTCATATAAGCGGCATAAGTGCTGGTTGTGGATGTGTGCAATATGAATTTCCGCAGGAGCCTATTTTACCGGGGAAGACTGGGGAAGTAACCGTCAGCTATAATCCGGCTTATCGTCCGGGCTTTTTCAGTAAGGAAATTGTCGTGTTGAGTAATAATAACACTTGTTATAATCGTATTTGGATAAAAGGGAGCGTCATCCCCTGCCGGCATTCTGTGTCGGAAAACTATCCATACGGGTATGGAAGCGGGTTGTGGATGAATTTCGAGGTAATGACATTTGGCACTATAAGTAAGGGGCACTCAAGAACAATGAAACTGAAATATGCGAATGATACCGATAAGGATATGCAACTTATGTTTGTGGTAGTGGGTGGAAATACGGATATTAAATTTATCAGCCCACATCTGGTGAAACCTCACGAAGAGGGGATAATGCCCATTACTTATCAAAATTCGGGACAGTTTGACGCGGAAACAAATATCTATCCGGTGGTGAACGGAAAGGTGCTGGCGAAACCGTTGAAAGTAACTTATATAAAAAGATAAATCTCAAAAACAATGATGGTAGAAAATGCCGTTAATTATAAATATCAGTTGAATCTTATACCATATTATACAATGATACAGCGCTTTTGTGTTTTGCTAATAATACTAGTAATGAGGGTGTCTGTTTTTGCTCAATCATCTCTGCCATATTATAAAAAGAAGGAGCTATCTGTTGATATAAGACTTTCAGATTTACTTTCCCGCATGACTCTGGAAGAAAAGGTCGGTCAGTTACTTTGTCCTTTAGGTTGGGAAATGTATGAAATCCATGGTAGTGAGGTTCATCCTTCCGGAAAGTTCAAGCAATTGATTAAAGAAAGAAATGCCGGAATGCTTTGGGCAACTTATCGTGCTGATCCCTGGACAAAGAAAACATTGGCTAATGGCTTAAATCCAGAATTGGCAGCGAAAGCCGGAAATGCATTGCAAAAGTATGTGATGGAGAATACCCGTCTGGGAATTCCGATGTTTTTAGCGGAAGAAGCCCCTCATGGGCACATGGCAATTGGTGCTACAGTTTTTCCTACGGGTATCGGAATGGCGGCTACCTGGTCACGGGAATTAGTAAAAGAAGTTGGTCAAGTTATCGCTAAAGAAATTCGTTCCCAAGGTGGGCATATTAGTTACGGTCCCGTACTTGATTTGACCCGTGATCCCCGTTGGTCCCGCGTGGAAGAGACATTTGGTGAAGATCCTGTGTTGAGTGGCATTTTAGGGGCGTCTATGGTTGACGGTTTAGGTGGAGGTAATCTATCACAAAAATACGCTACCATAGCTACCTTGAAACATTTTCTGGCATACGCTGTGCCGGAGGGTGGACAGAATGGTAATTATGCTTCAGTCGGTATTCGTGATTTGCATCAGAATTTTCTTCCTCCTTTTCGTAAGGCAATAGATGCAGGGGCATTGTCTGTAATGACTTCATACAATTCGATAGATGGGATACCTTGTACGTCGAACCATTATTTGCTGACTCAACTCTTGCGTAATGAATGGAAGTTTCGTGGCTTTGTAGTTTCCGATTTATATAGTATTGAAGGGATTCACGAAAGCCACTTTGTTGCTCCAACCAAAGAGAATGCAGCCATACAATCTGTAACGGCTGGCGTTGATGTTGACTTGGGTGGGGATGCTTATACCAACCTTTGTCATGCAGTTCAATCCGGACAAATGGATAAGGCTGTGATTGATACGGCTGTCTGCCGGGTGTTACGGATGAAGTTTGAGATGGGCTTGTTTGAGCATCCTTATGTGGATCCGAAAATTGCTGCTAAAACAGTACGCCGTAAAGAACATATCGACCTGGCACGTAAAATCGCACAGTCTTCCATAACACTTCTCAAAAATGAGAATTCAATTCTTCCTTTAAGCAAGACGATAAATAAGGTGGCGGTAATTGGCCCTAATGCTGACAATCGATATAATATGTTAGGGGACTATACAGCCCCGCAGGAAGATAGTAATGTGAAAACAGTTCTTGATGGAATTCTAACAAAATTATCTCCTTCTCGTGTGGAATATGTACGAGGCTGTGCTATTCGTGATACTACAGTGAATGAGATAGAACAAGCAATTGAAGCTGCCCGTCGCTCCGAAGTTGTAATTGTGGTTGTGGGTGGTTCCAGTGCCCGTGATTTTAAAACGAGCTATAAAGAAACAGGTGCGGCTGTAGCTGAAGAGGGTAGTGTAAGTGATATGGAGTGTGGAGAAGGATTTGACCGTGCTAGTTTATCCTTACTTGGTAGACAACAAGAACTATTGGAATCTTTGCAAAAGACAGGTAAGCCTTTGATTGTCGTTTATATTGAAGGTCGTCCTTTAGAAAAGAATTGGGCTTCGGAATATGCTGATGCACTACTGACTGCTTACTATCCGGGGCAGGAGGGTGGAAATGCCATAGCGGATGTTCTCTTTGGAGATTATAATCCTTCCGGACGTTTGCCAATCTCCGTTCCGCGTTCTGTAGGTCAGATTCCGGTTTATTATAATAAGAAAGCTCCTCGAAATCATGAATATGTGGAAGTGTCATTTTCTCCGTTATATAGCTTTGGTTATGGGATGAGTTATACCACTTTTGAATATTCTGATTTGCAGGTAGTGCAGAAATCTGCTCGTTGTTTTGAAGTCTCATTTAAAGTAAAGAATACAGGGAAGTGTGATGGTGAAGAAGTAGCACAACTTTATATGAGAGATGAATATGCATCAGTTGTTCAGCCGATGAAACAGTTGAAACATTTTGAACGTTTCCATTTGAAAAAAGGAGAAGAGAAAAAAGTTACTTTTGTTTTGACAGAGGAGGACTTTTTCTTGGTTAACTATACTTTGAAGAAAGTAGTAGAGTCTGGAAATTTCCATCTTATGATTGGTGCCGCTTCTAATGATATTAGGTTGCAGAATGTTATTTTAGTGGAGTAATTTTTATTAATATCTATATTAAGAGATTTCCAGTTTCGTTTTCTCTTAATAAAAAAGAGAGAATATTCCTTTTGCGGAAATATCCTCTCTTTCTCACCTAAAACCTAAACCTTTTATTTTAATTACTTGCTATTATAAGCAACCAACATCCAAACCAATTTTTCCTGTTCTTTCAGATAATCGCTCATCATCGAAACGGTTACTTCGTCTCCAGCTTGAGAAGCGATAGATAAGATCTTACGTTCTTCACCAATCAAATAGCTGATAGACTGAAGGATATTATTCAAAGCTTCGTCTCCGTTGCTTACCTTATCCACTTCATTCACATTTGCTACTTTTAGATAATCGCTGAATTTATTGGCAGGAGTACCACCCAGCATCAAGATACGTTCTGCGATTTCATCCACCTTTTCAGCCGTGTCATCATACATCTTTTCGAATTGACTGTGGAGTACAAAGAAATTATGTCCCTTGATATTCCAGTGGAAACCGCGAAGATTGGTGTAATACACTTGGAAGTCTGCTAATAGTTGTTGCAAAGATGCTACTACGTTGTTTGCTCCCGATTCGTTCAATTTGATAAATTCTAAAGTTTTCATATTCTTTTATTTTTAATGATTTATACTTGTTTTCTTTTTTTCTGTACTGCAAAGATAAGGCGTAAAATGCTTGTTGGCAAACTGAAAATTTCTATCTTTGCATAGATGAAATCTATAACTTAATAAGATTTGATAGATGACGATACAACAATTAGAGTATATACTGGCTGTAGACCAGTTCAGGCATTTCGCACGAGCAGCTGAATATTGTCGTGTGACGCAGCCTACTTTGAGTGCAATGATTCAGAAACTGGAAGATGAACTGGGAGTAAAGTTGTTCGATAGGACAGTACAGCCCGTTTGTCCGACAGCCATCGGACAGAAAGTGATAGACCAGGCTCGCGTGATTCTGGCGCAGGCAGCTCAAGTGAAAGAAATAATCAGTGAAGATAAACAGTCATTGTCAGGCGTATTCCGCTTGGGGGTATTACCTACTATCGCTCCCTATCTGCTTCCTCGCTTTTTTCCTCAACTAATGGAAAAATATCCCGAACTGGATATTCGTGTCACGGAAATGAAGACACAGGATATTCAGCAGGCTTTGCATGCCGGAGATTTGGATGCGGGAATTATTGCCAGCAAACTGGAAGATACGTTCTTGACAGAAGAAACTCTTTTCTATGAGCAATTTTACGCTTATGTGTCACGAAAAGAATCCTCTTTCAAGCATGATATGATCCGTACTTCTGATATAACAGGCGAACATCTTTGGCTTTTGGACGAAGGACACTGCTTTCGCGATCAACTCGTCCGTTTCTGTCAGATGGAGGCCGTGAAGGTTAATCAGATGGCCTATCGTTTGGGGAGTATGGAAACTTTTATGCGAATGGTAGAAAGTGGAAAAGGAATCACTTTTATTCCCGAACTAGCAGTGGTGCAATTGACGGAAGAACAGCGGCAGTTGGTACGTCCGTTTGCCATTCCCCGACCTACACGGCAAGTGGTACTGGCAACAAATAAAGATTTTATTCGCCACAGTCTCTTATGCGTCCTGAAAGAGGAAATAAAGGCGGCGGTTCCCAAGGAAATGCTTTCTTTACAGTCCATACAATGTTTGTTATAGCACATTAGGGAATCCCTTTTTCCATCGAGAACAATCTCTTTCTGTAAAAAATGTAGCAAAGTTGCGCTATAATAATACGGATATGTTTTGATTTCTAGTCTGAATTGCTTATTTTTGGAAAGTAAACAAAAAACAATATTAATTACTATGAAAAAGTACATTGCAGAAATGATTGGAACGATGGTGCTCGTCCTTATGGGATGTGGTAGCGCCGTCTTTGCTGGTGGTTTGGCTGATACAGTAGGTGCTGGTGTGGGAACGATCGGCGTAGCTTTAGCCTTTGGTTTATCCGTAGTGGCGATGGCGTATGCTATCGGAGGTATTTCGGGATGTCACATTAATCCTGCTATTACATTAGGAGTGTTTTTGACTGGTCGTATGAATGGAAAATATGCAGGTATGTATATGATTTTCCAGGTAATCGGAGCTATTATCGGCTCGGCTATTCTTTTTGCTTTAGTTTCTACCGGTGCTCATGACGGGCCTACAGCGACAGGTTCGAATGGTTTTGGCGATGGAGAAATGTTGCAGGCATTTATTGCGGAAGCAGTATTTACTTTCATATTTGTATTGGTAGTGCTCGGCTCTACCGATCCGAAGAAGGGAGCAGGTAATCTGGCAGGACTTGCCATCGGTTTGACTCTTGTGTTGGTACATATTGTATGTATTCCTATCACAGGGACTTCTGTGAACCCGGCACGTAGTATTGCTCCGGCATTATTCCAAGGAGGAGAAGCATTGTCTCAGTTGTGGTTATTCATCCTTGCTCCATTTGTAGGAGCTGCATTGAGTGCAGTAGTCTGGAATTATCTGGGAGATAAGAAATAACTCTTTTAGAAGAAAAAGAACATAAAATATAAAGAAGAAAGTAAAAGGGCGGCAGTTTCACAACTACCGCCCTCTTTTGCGTAATTAATATATTATATTAAAAAAGAGTGTGTTTCGCATGTTCACATTAGATTAGTCGTTTAAGGAAATTTTACTTCATAAGTTTTCGGCCCACCATAAATGGTGTTGACACGAATTCTTAGTCCCTTTTTCCCCTCCATCCGGTCTTTAATCTTATCCAGTTTGAAAGACACATATCCTTCACCCAAACGTTGAGGAGTATCTCCTTCACTGTTATGACGGAATTCCAGATTGATATATTCGTCCTCCGCATTGCCTTCGTCAGCAGTGGGAGCGGTCTCTTCTTTGTCGTTAATCACCAGATTCAGGAAATGTTTTTTATCTTCACTATGTGTTCCGTAATATTGGAATTCAATCGTCAGATATTTATTATCCTTATTGATCCACATATAAGTCGTGTTGATCTTATCATCTCCGATTTTCTCTTCGTCGTTGCCATCTTCACCCATTGTGACAATGTCTTTGGTTAAGATTGGATTGATACCTTTCACCTGAATATTAAGGTCGTATCCATTCACAGGCTCTTCCAGCTCGTTGAATATCACAAAAGCTCGTTGTCCTTCCACCCAATCTTCATTGTTCCATCCTTGTGAGTTGCTGGGATACATTTTTTTCCCGTTATCCAAAGTGAAATAAAATTCCTTGCTATCCTGGCTAATCATATTGATGGTGCTGATAGCCAGAAGATCGGACGAACTGTCATCGTCGTCCAAGCATGACTGGAGAATCGGCATGGTAGTCATAATAGCAAAGATAAAGGCAATGAATTTAAATTTCTTCATATACTTACTCGGTTTTAGATTTTATAATATTTGTTCTTTCTGTAGTGAAAATGCAAGGGGATAGAAAATATTGCATTCGGATCTGTTAAAGAAACAAAAGTGATAAAAGAGTTGTTCTCTCTGTGCAGTATTTCTATCTTTGTTGCATTTATAAGGTAAACACGTGTATAAGAGAATGGAAGAAATAGAGTTGTCGGAACAATGTAGGCTGGGTAATAACCGGGCCCGCAAGGAACTGTATGAACAGTATGCGGGGCGTATGCTTGGCATCTGTCTACGTTATACCGGCGACCGGGATACAGCCCAGGATCTGCTTCACGACGGTTTTTTAAAGATATTCGATTCGTTCGATAAGTTCACCTGGAGGGGTGAAGGCTCCTTGCGAGCCTGGATGGAACGGGTGATGGTCAACACAGCTTTGCAGTATCTTCGGAAAAATGATGTAATCAATCAGTCGACACCTCTCGAAGAGTTGCCCGAAGAGTATGAAGAGCCGGATGCTTCCGATGTAGAAGCGATTCCACAAAATGTGTTGATGCAGTTTATTGAAGAATTACCCGCCGGCTATCGTACAGTGTTCAACCTTTATACATTTGAAGACAAATCGCATAAAGAAATTGCACAGGTATTAGGTATCAATGAAAAATCTTCGGCTTCGCAACTGTTTCGTGCGAAGAGTGTATTAGCAAAAAGAGTAAAAGAATGGATAACGCATAATGGATAGATAGAGATGGAAGAGAAAGAATTGTGGATGAATAAGTTGAAGGAGAAGCTCGCGGATTATTCCGAGCCGGTGCCTGCTTCCGGTTGGGAACAACTGGAGAAAGAACTTATGCCTCCTGTGGAGAAGAAAATATATCCTTATCGAAAATGGATGATGGCTGCTGCAGCTGTTATAATATTAGCTGTCGTTTCGTCAGTAAGTCTGTATTTTCTAGGGACACCCGCTGCGGATGAAATACGTCATATACAAACTCCGGCATTGGCTTCCACGCCCGATGCATTGCCGGGTGTGCAACAACCGGATATGCAGGGAACTGCTGTGGAACCTGTCTTACGACCGGTAACTCGCGAAGATCGTTTGGCGAAAGTCGACAGGAATCATACGGAGCAGAAAACAGGTGTAGATCCATTAGGGATCGGTAATGAAAATGGACCTTCAACAGGAAATGGAGAGGACTCTTTGAGTGAGGAAGATAAGAATGTAAAAGGGGAGGGAGAAACTGAAAATGTAAAAGATGAACCGAAGCAGGCAGAAAATACAAATGTCAGTCAGGGACAGTCACAAGATACAGAGCGATTGAATAACAGACCGCGCCGCCCCTCCGGTAAAGACAAACTTCATATTCCGACAGAAAAAAGATCTTCTCAAAAGGGAACATGGTCAATGGGACTTTCGGTAGGAAATTCAGGAGGTGCTTCGACAGAAGTAGGTGCCGGATCTCATGCTTATATGTCCCGTGTGAGTATGCTTTCAGTTTCCAACGGTCTGATGGAGACGATTCCTAATGACCAAACATTGGTTTTCGAAGATGGAGTACCTTACCTGCGTCAGGCCAAACAGGTGGTTGACATTAAACATCATCAGCCTATTTCTTTCGGATTATCCGTTCGTAAAGGTTTGGCTAAAGGATTCTCTCTTGAGACAGGACTGACTTATACGCTGCTTTCTTCGGATGCAAAACTGGCAGGTGAGGAACAACAGATAGAGCAGAAACTACACTATATCGGTATCCCGTTGCGTGCCAACTGGAACTTCCTGGATAAGAAACTTGTCACTCTTTATGTTTCCGGTGGAGGTATGGTTGAAAAATGTGTTTATGGAAAGCTAGGTTCTGAAAAAGAAACAGTGAAGCCTTTGCAGTTCTCGGTATCCAGTGGTGTAGGTGCGCAGATCAATGCAACGAAACGTTTGGGTATTTACGTGGAACCGGGTGTTGCTTATTATTTCAATGATGGTTCCGATATACAAACTATACGTAAAGAGAATCCGTTTAACTTCAATATACAAGCAGGTGTTCGTCTGACTTATTAGTACGAATTACCTCACTAAATATAGTAACGCCATCCGGTTCGGATACCGTCACTATCCCGATTGGATAGCGTCATTATCCTGACCGGATGGCGTTACTATTTGCTATTTACTATCTTTTTCTTCAGAAAAGTCGGATAATTGAGAAAATATTAATAATATTGTCACCTGTTTATGACCTATGGCTGCATACCTTTGTTGCAAAATTCTAAGATATGGTAGATTCTACAGATGAAAAACATTTATTAATCGACTTAAAAGGCGGTTCCTTTCAGGCATTCGAAAGATTGTATAATATGTATAGTGGCAAACTGTACAATTTCATTATGCGACTCTCTTCCGGCAATCAATATATGGCCGAAGAAGTGGTGCAAGCCACTTTCATTCGTATATGGGAAGTGCATGAAAAAGTAGACCCGGCTTCCTCGTTTATCTCTTTTCTCTGTACGATTGCCAAAAACTTATTGATGAATATGTACCAGCGTCAGACCGTAGAGTATGTTTACAATGAATATCTCATGAAAAGTAGTGTAGACCGTGATTCACAGACAGAAGAGAATATTGATCTGCACTTTTTGAATGAGTATATCGATTCTCTTGCCGAAGAATTGCCTGCGCAACGGAAGAAAATATTCATTTTGAGCAAAAGACAGAATTACACAAATAAAGAAATAGCCGAAATCATGGGAATTTCCGAAAGTACGGTTGCTACTCAATTATCTTTGGCTGTGAAATTTATGCGTGAACAATTGATGAAGCATTATGATAAGGTAATTACCCTTTTGTTGGCCTTTTTTGTTAATGAAATGTAATAGTAATACTTGTTTTTGGATGGGAAGTAGGATGAAAGTGTATACTTGTAAATAAGTGAAAAGATGGATAAGACACATTATAAAGAGCTAATTGAAAAATATTTCGAAGAAACGATCACGGATGTCGAGATAAAAGAACTGTCAGACTGGATAAAGAATGACCATCAGTTGCACGACTGGTGGGAACAGGAGTTTGAGAGATCGGATTCCTCCATGAATCCGGTGTTGCGTGATAAACTTTTTGCCCAAATCAAAGAAGAGACTTTGGACAAGGAAGTGCGCCCCCTCCGTATCATCCCTTGGAAATGGGTTGCTGCAATTTTATTACCTGTCTGTGTCGCTTTCTTCACTTACTATCTTTTAGATTCTTCTCCAATAGCAGAAACACCCTTTATTGTGAAAGCGGCCAAAGGAGATAAAGCAACCATCGAGTTACCGGACGGAACAAATGTCGTGCTCAATTCAGCTTCCCAATTAAGTTATCTGAATAATTTCGGAGAAAAAGTTCGTCGCGTGCAACTGAATGGTGAAGCCTATTTTAAAGTAGCCCATGATGAGAAGCACGCCTTCATTGTGCAAATCGGTGATTTGGAAGTGAAGGTACTGGGTACCTCCTTCAATATATCTGCTTATAAAGATGATAAAGAGATAACGGTTGTTTTGCTGGAAGGAAAGGTAGGAGTATATGCACAAGAAAGATCCCATATCATGAAACCCGGAGATAAAATAGAGTATAACAAAACCACCCACCAAATAAAGACTACTCAAGTGCACCCGACTGACTATATTGAGTGGACAAAAGGAAATATGTACTTTGAGAAAGAATCTTTGGAAAATATCATGAAAACCCTTTCACGTATTTATGACGTAGAGATCCGCTTCGATTCCGGTAAACTACCTAAAGAATACTTCACGGGAACTATTCCGGGTGGCGGTATACAGAATGCTTTGAATATTCTGATGCTAACTTCACCTTTCTATTATGAGATGGACGGTTCGGTGATTGTCTTAAAAGAGAAATAAATAGATAAGCATTCTTTCAAATAATAATAAAAGCCATTTCGGAATTTCACTTCTAAGGAATGGCTTTTTTATTCTCTGGATTGAGTTGGTTAATAAGAGTTAAAGATTGATAGGCGCTTGGACGGGAGGATATAGCAGTCTGTATACCTATCAAACAACTTAAAAGTTTGGATATATGAAAAACAGAAAACACCTTGTAAATCTCCCTCAAACCCATGGGGAGAGAAGTAAGAACTGGAGAACGCTACGGGCTGTATGCTTGCTATTGTTCCTAAGCATCTCTTTTGCCGCTTATTCTCAAATAACGGTTAATTTGAAAGATTTGTCTTTAAGAGCCTCCTTAAAGAAGATTGAGCAAGTAAGCAGTTACAAATTTTTCTACAATGAAAATCTCCCCGAGTTAGATCGGAAAGTATCTCTGAATGTAAAGAACGCAACAGTAGAACAGGTGATGAACCAACTGTTGAATGGAATGGAACTGACTTATAAGCAAGAGAAGGATAATGTACTTGTTTTACTTCGTAAGTCATCGGAGAAGCAGGAGACAAAGAAAGTGACAGGAATCGTGGTTGATGAAAAAGGAGAACCCATCATCGGAGCCAGCGTTCAGGTGAAAGGAGAGAATAACGGTACGATCACCAATGTTGACGGATATTATTCATTGATGAATGTTCCCGAATCGGCTACCTTAACCATTTCCTATATCGGCTATCGGACAGTCACTCTTCCTGTTAAAAGCCAAAATACCGGTAAAGTGACATTGGTAGAAGATAGTAAGATGATTGATGAAGTAGTGGTGGTTGGTTATGGAGTTCAGAGAAAGAGAGACGTGTCCACCGCCATTTCCTCCATCCGTGCGTCGGATATTGCAGACGTTGCGGCAACAAGTATCGAACAGGCATTGGTCGGGCGTATGGCAGGTGTGCAAATCACTCAACCCAATGGTACACCGGGTGCAGGTTTTGAAGTCAAAGTGCGTGGAGTAGGAACAGTAACTGCCGGGAGTTCTCCGTTGTACGTTATTGACGGAGTGCCGTTGAGTGACGATACAGGAGATGCTACCGGTATCACGGTCAGCCCATTGGCATCCATCGAGACATCTGATATTGAATCTATCGAAGTGCTGAAAGATGCTTCAGCTGCCGCCATTTACGGTTCGAGAGGAAGTAATGGCGTTGTCATTATCACCACGAAACAAGGAAAAGAAGGAAAGCCGGTTGTGAAATACAACGGTTATGCAGGTGCGCAGATGGTGACCGATAAAATCGACGTACTCAATGCCTATGAATATGCCCAACTCGTATTCGACGGTCACAACAATGCCTATTATGACCAATTACGGACAGCCGGAAAAACGGATTTATATAACCCGTATGCAACGAATCTGGAACGTTGGAATAATCTGAAAACCGGAAGTATCAATGAAAATCAAGGCTGGATGCTCCCACCGGAAATACTGCCTTACGTCAAAGGTGAACAAGGATTAGTGGATACAGACTGGCAGGACGCAGTATTGCGTACAGGTTTCATCACGAAACATAACCTGTCTGTAAGCGGAGGAAACAAAAATATAAAATACATGCTTTCCGGAAACTATCAGAATGAAGAGGGAATAGTTATCAATTCCGATTTTACGAAGATGGGATTTCGAGCCAAAGTAGACGTGAACTATAATCGCTGGAAATTCGGAGGTAACATCAACTTAACCCGGAATATCTACAACCTGGTAAACACCGAAGGACGATATGGAGACGACGGTGTGCTGTCACTGGCATTGGGAGCAGCTCCTATTTATCCAATTTACGATGAAAACGGCGACTTCAATTATGAGCACAACAATACCAGCTACGGACAATCCAAACTGAATAATCCGGTAGCCGTAGCCACACTTATTGAAGACCAAATGACCTCCATCCAAATGTTGGGAACCGCATACGTAGAATATGAAATCCTGAAAGGATTGAACTACAAAATGCAGGGAAGCTGGAATTATAATAACTATGTGCGCGACTACTACCGTCCGGCCGCTTTGCCCAATTCGGCAAACCGCACCCCGCCATCCAATCCGACCGGAGAATCACGCACCAAGAACAAATATACCTGGGTTTGGGAGAATACATTAAATTATCAGAAGAAGATAAACAAACTGCATAACATTAGCGCACTGGCCGGATGGACAGCCCAACGTTATCAAAGTAACGCTAACCGGATAACGGCTACCGATCTTCCGATGAACGACCTGGTGCATACGATACCCGGCAATTCCACAGCCACCAAGTATGACTCCAATAAAGAAGCCTGGTCATTGCTTTCGGGTATTGCGCGTGCCCAATATAGCTACGCTGACAAATATATCTTTTCGGCCACCATTCGTGCCGACGGTTCTTCCCGTTTCGGAGAAAACAATCGTTGGGGATATTTCCCATCCGTGTCAGGAGCATGGTATGTGACAGAAGAGGAATTCATGAAACCGGTATCTTCCTGGTTGACTAACCTGAAACTTCGTGCAAGCTGGGGAGAAACAGGAAATATGAGTATCGGCAATTATGCTTCCTACGGCATTGTGAACGGAGACAACTACGTATTCGGCGGAGTGTATAGCATCGGCTCGAAAGAAAGTACTTATGGCAATCCCAATCTTAGTTGGGAGAAAACATCGCAAGTGAATCTGGGTGTTGAGATCGGTCTGCTCAACTGGTTGAATATTGAAGTGGATATTTATAAAGGTATGACCTCCGATATGTTGCTGGATGTGCCTGTTATGGAAGCTTCCGGTTTCTCAACCATTCTTCAGAATATCGGGAAAGTAGAGAATAAAGGACTTGAGATCACTTTAGGCACCAATCTCAAACTGGGTAAAGTGCGCTGGACCAATAGCTTTAATTATGCCATGAACCGTAATAAGGTGAAATCTCTGGGAGGTGCCACAGAAATGGTGACGCAGGCGAATAGCGTGATTGATTTCATCACTAAAGTGGGAGAGCCTATCGGCAATTATTATACCTATGTCACCGACGGGGTATATAAGAATCAAGCCGAGATCGAAACAGACATAGCCAATGGCATCATAGTTCCCAATGCACAGCCCGGAGATTTCCGGTTCAAGAAATTTGGAAAAGACGACACTATCAATGCCGACGATAAACAGATAACCGGAAACTATATGCCCGATTTTACTTATGGTTACTCTACTTCGCTGCGATACCAGTCGTTCGACTTTAGCCTCTCCCTGCAAGGAGTCCATGGTAATGAGATAGCCAATATTAATCGCCGTTACCTGGCTAACATGGAGGGAAATGCCAATCAGCTTGCCATAGCAAGAGAGCGCTGGCAGTCGAAAGACAACCCGGGCAGCGGCAGTGTATATAAAGCAAACCGTAGCGCAACGGGAATGAACTCCGTAATTTCTACCTGGCACATTGAAGATGGTTCGTATATGCGTATCCGCGAAATCACACTGGGATATACATTACCCAAATATTTACTGAAACGGATGGGAATAGGCAGTCTCCGCATTTATGGTTCGGCCTTCAATCCATTCACATTTACGAAATACAGTGGATACAATCCCGAAGTCAGCACCAATTCCAGCCCTATCATGCAAGGAGTTGATTACGGTACCTACCCGCTTTCGAAAAGTTTCGTGATTGGAATTAACTTTAGTCTGTAAAAACAAAAAATACAAATGAAAGATATGAAAACCATATTAATCCACCTGTGTATCATAACCGTTACCCTGTTCTCATTGTCGGGGTGTAGCGATTTTCTCGATGAGAAGCCAGAAGGAAACACCGGGACCACCGGGAACTTCTATAAAAACAAAGAAGACATAGAGTATGCGCTTACTGCTGCCTATGCCAACTTACAGGCAGGAGCTATGTATAAAGAATACATGGTGCTTATGACCGATGTCCGTTCGGACGATTTAGGATCATTTGCCAACACCGGAGGAAATGCCGGACGTGAATATAGCATTAAAATATTTACGGCACAGTCTGATAATCAGATCTTCCGTAGCGTATGGCAAAAAACATACGAAACGATATACCGCTGCAATAATGTGATTTACCACATTGACGTAGTAAAAGATAGCAAGTTGAAACTCCAGTACGAAGCCGAAGCACGTTTCCTGCGGGCCTTGTGTTACTTCAACATCGTTCGTTTCTGGGGCGATGCTCCGCTGATTCTCACTCCGCTGACGGCTACGGAGGTGGCAGAATGTGAACGCAATAAAGTGGCCGATATATACGCAGCCATAGAAACGGACTTGCAATTTGCTTCGGATGCGAATAACCTCCCGAAAGTGTTCACCGGGAAAAACTCCGGACGTGCCACCTCATTGGCCGCCAAAGCTCTGTTAGGCAAAGTGTATCTGCAGGAAAAGAAATGGCAGGCTGCCAAACAGTCACTGGGCGAACTTATAAATACGGATAATGTCGGCACACATACATTATTGCCCGATATTGCCAATGTATTCAGCACGGCACCGGTACAGGGAAGTTCGGCTTCCGATTTCAAGAATTATACCGGCTGGTCACCGCAAACCATGAATAAAGAAATCTTGTTTGAAGTCATTTTTGATAAAGATATAGCAGGAGAGGGACGCAATGCTCTGACCTATTACGCCAATCAGGCCGACTTGAACGAAGCATTCAAACTAAGTAATGCCGCTCAATGTATCTACCATTCTTCCGACCGTCGCGCCGATTTGATGCGAAGTATGAAAGGCACCAATACCGATAATAATCTGTTGGTGAAATATGCCGATATTCAGAGTACATTGGAACAGTACGGATACAATACTCCGGTGCTCCGTTGGGCGGATGTATTGTTGATGTATGCCGAAGCCTGCAATGAAGTTTCTTTCGATAATTCCGCAACCAGTCCGGCACTGTTGGCACTAAACGATGTCAGAACACGTTCTTACGCTGCCGGAGCATATACGGGCAATCAACTTTCCGATCAGGATACTTTCCGGGATGCCATCTTCCTCGAACGACGTTTGGAATTCCCGATGGAGATGCAACGCTGGTTCGACCTGATCCGTTCGGGAAATGCGATCAATGAACTCTCAAAGATTGGGATCATCATAGATAAAGACGATCTGTTGTTCCCGGTTCCCAATAGTGAAGTGACCTTGCGTGACAATCCGGACAAGTTCCCTCAAAATCCCGGCTACTAATGTGATATAATTGTATACTGTTATGAAAAACTAATAAGTATAACAACTCAGATGAAAATAAAGAAAACAATAATTGTACTGCTTTTATGTTTTCTCCCTATAGCCTCTTTCGCGCAGAAAGTGGGAGAGGCATTGCCTGCATGGGAGGAAGGATATATGGATATTCACCACATCAATACAGGCTGTGGAGAATGTGCCTATCTCATTCTTCCCGACGGCACCACGATGCTGATAGATGCAGGAGAAAACAAAGCCGGCAACCCCCGACACGTACTACCCAAACCCAATGCCGGCCGTACTCCCGGCGAATGGATAGTGGATTATATCAAAGCCATGGCACCTGCTCAAAATCAGAAGTTGGACTATGCGTTGATTACCCATTTCCATAGCGACCACATGGGAGGTGTACTCAAGATGAAGAACGAATCGGGCAGGTATTATAATACCGGAATAATAACGGTGGCAGAGAACCTTCAGATAAGTACACTGGTGGACAGAGGATTTCCGGATTACAAATTCCTGGTTGATACAGAAGATAAAATGATAAAGAATTACTTCAATTTTTTGCATTTTACGAAACGTAGAATCAATGCCGAACAATTCCGTCCGGGAGTGGAGAATCAATTCAAACTTTTGCATGATTCCATCCGCTATGCCGGGAATTTCAAAGTGCAAAACATCTATGCCAATGGCTGGCTATGGACGGGAAAGGGACACGAGACGAAATACCTGTTTCCCGATTTTAGTACATTGGAAAAGTATGATATTCCGCAAGAGAATACGTTGAGTTGTGCGCTGAAAATCACATACGGTCACTTTTCGTATTATACCGGAGGAGATGTAACCGGCTATCCGAAACCGGGAAGAAGCCTGTTTCATGATGTAGAAACGCCGATGGCTCCCGTCGTGGGGCGCACGGAGGTGTGTTGCGTGAATCATCACGGATACAACAATGCCACTAATGATGCCTTTATTTTAACTCTGTCTCCTCGGGTGTTTATTATTCAGGCAAGTGATGCCCTGCATCCCAATCATTCTACATTGGAACGAATGCTTTCCAAACAGTTGTATCCCGAAAAGAGAGATGTATTCGCCACCAATCTGCATCCTGCCGCTGAAATAGTCATCGGCAAGAATACGGAAAAGATGAAAAGCAAGCAAGGACATATTGTTGTCCGGGTATTGCCGGGAGGCGACGAATACTATGTTTACATCTTGGAGGATAACAATACCAAACGTAAAATCAAGCAGATATCCGGCCCCTACGTCTGTCGCCCGACATCCCGTCCGGAAGTTGCAAACTGATATGGAAATGAAGTTGAATTATAGCAGATAAAAAAGATATGAAAACAATCAATTATATAGTAAAGAGAGGCCCGTTAGCGGCATTATTTATCATGTTCATCGTGTTTTATGCTTGTAGCGATGACGACCAACCGCAGAATCAGAAAGCGGAAGTGACAGATTTCTCCCCTGTCACGGGCGGACGAAATACGTTGCTCACTTTGAACGGAACCAACTTTGGCACAGATCCCAATCATGTCAAGGTAACAATAAACGGAAAAGAAGCAGTGGTGAAAACAGTCACCAATGAAGTCATCACAGCCGAAGTGCAGAAAGGTACGAGCTCGGGAACAGTCAGAGTCATCCTCGGTGAAAGACCCAATGCGCAAATCTTGATTTATGACCAGAATTTCACTTATGTATCCAATCAGGTCGTGTCTACCTATTTAGGGGGAAAAGGCAGTGGTGAGACAGACGGAGCTTTTTCTGTGGCTACCCTGTCCAAACCCCGCTATTTGGCGTGGGGAAAAGACGAAGCATTGTATATTGTTGAAGACGGAGCAAGTCTGGCAGATGATATGGCATGTATCCGGGTGGCAGGGAACAACCAGCTGACCACTCTGCTGAAAGCTTCGGAAAGCTCATTGGTACAGCGAATGCGGGCTATCGACTTCTCATTGGACGAGAATACGATGTATATAGCCAATGATAATAATGCAGACGGAATTATGGGATTCGGCACAATGACTAGAAACGGAAATAAGTTCGAAAACCTGACTTCACTGTGGGAACAGGGAGGTATCACAGCCGTGAAAGTACACCCGAAGACAGGTGCTGTTTTCATTGGCTATCATTCCGGCTCATGGATATATCAGTATGACGGAACGAGCTTTATTCCTAAGTTCCAGCTCCCGGATGCTTCGGGCACGGCTGCGAGTAAGGGGAATATCAATGGAATTGCATTTGATAAGTCGGGCACGACCGCTTATATTGTTTCACGTAAGAATCATGTGATATATAAGGTAAGTTATGATCTCGTTACGGGAGAATTTAGTGGTGTGAAATTACTAGCCGGCTCTTTCGGAGTGACAGGATATGCTGATGGGACGGGCACTTCTGCCAAGTTCAACGAACCGTCACAAGGCGATGTGGGTGAAGATGGCAATTTCTATGTAGCCGACAGGGGAAACCATTGTATTCGCATTATCACTCCCGATGGCGAAGTTTCAACCTATGCCGGACAAAATAAAGCAGGCATGGCGGACGGAATTGCTTCACAGGCAGAATTCAATAATCCCGAAGGTTGCCAGTTCGGCCCCGACGGTGCATTGTATGTAGCCGATTACTCCAATCATGCCATCCGTAAGGTAGAAGACGGACCTGCGCAACCCTAATAATCCATATCAATCAAAGAAAGAATAGAATGATAAGAAATAGATTTTTATGTAGCTGTCTGTTAGTGTGGTGTGCTCTTATCTCATGTGCACAACAATCAGACGAAAATGTAAATAAGGCACTTCATAACATTGACGGGCAGTCGGTACTGGTCGTTTCACACCGTGCCGACTGGCGCAACGCTCCCGAAAACTCCCTGCAAGCCATCAAAAATTGTATTGAGATGGGAGTGGATATGGTTGAAATAGACTTGAAGAAAACCAAAGACGGGCATTTAATCCTGATGCACGATAAAAAGATAGACCGTACAACCACCGGAAAAGGATTACCACAGGATTATACCCTGGCAGAACTGAAGAAATTCCGTTTGAAAAACGGAGCCGGACATAAGACCGCCCACCTCATTCCAACTTTGGAAGAGGTGATGAACCTGTGCAGAGGAAAGATTCTGGTCAATGTAGACAAAGGATATGACTATTTTCAGGAGGCCTATCAGATTCTGGAAAAAACGGGTACTACTCATCAATGCATCATCAAGTCTGATTTTCCGTATGAAAAGGTAACAAGCGAGCATGGGGATGTACTTCAGAAAATGACATTTATGCCTGTTGTCAATCTGGATAACCCCGAAGCGGAGACCATCATTGACGGCTATATCCGGAATCTCAAACCTACTGTTTTTGAACTGGTATTTAGCAAGTATTCTGAAGAGACACTGCGCCTGATTAAAAAAGTGCGTGATAGTGGGGCCGAAGTCTTTGTAAATGCCATGTGGCCTGAACTGTGCGGTGGACATGATGATGACAAGGCAGTGGAGGAACAGAAGTACGAACAGAGCTGGGGATGGATTGTCCGGCAGGACATCCGTCTTATCCAAACAGACAGGCCTCGCGAACTTCTCGAATATCTGAAGAAAAAGAATCTCCATCCTTAAACGGTCAGACATGCTGAAACAACTAATCAACTTTTACAAGGTCTCTTCACCGAGACCTTGTAATGGGGAGTCTTTGTCCTCCTCCGAAGCCCGTCGCCTTAAATACCTGAAATGGTCTACTTTCCTTTCAGCCACTTTCGGTTACGGTATGTACTATGTTTGTCGTCTTAGTCTGAATGTCGTAAAGAAACCCATTGTGGATGAGGGTATCTTTTCGGAAACTGAACTGGGCATTATCGGCTCTGTACTGTTTTTCACCTATGCCCTCGGCAAATTCACGAATGGTTTCCTGGCCGACCGCAGCAATATCAATCGTTTTATGACCACTGGTTTGCTGGTTACGGCTTTGGTTAATCTTTGTCTGGGTTTTACCCATTCGTTCCTCCTGTTCGCCATACTTTGGGGAATTAGCGGATGGTTCCAGTCTATGGGAGCCGCATCTTGTGTGGTAGGCCTTTCCCGTTGGTTCACGGATAAGGAGCGGGGTTCCTACTATGGATTCTGGTCTGCCAGCCACAACATCGGTGAAGCATTAACCTTTCTGATTATTGCCTCCATCGTCAGTGTGCTGGGCTGGCGTTACGGTTTCTTCGGGGCGGGTGTTGTGGGGCTGATTGGCGCACTGATTGTCTGGAAGTTCTTCCATGACACTCCCGAAAGTCAGGGCTTTCCTCCTATGAATGCGCCCGAAGAGAAAAAGGAGATGAGTGCCACAGAAACGGCCGATTTTAATAAAGCGCAGCGACAAGTCCTATTGATGCCTGCCATCTGGATACTGGCTCTTTCGAGTGCTTTCATGTATATCAGCCGCTACGCTATCAATAGTTGGGGCGTTTTCTATTTGGAAGCCCAGAAAGGCTACTCCACACTGGATGCGAGTTTTATTATTTCTATCTGTCCGGTTTGTGGTATTATCGGTACCATGTTTTCGGGAGTCATTTCAGATAAGCTGTTTTCCGGTCGTCGTAATATTCCTGCTTTAGTATTCGGATTGATGAATGTTTCCGCTCTTTGCCTGTTCCTGCTTGTTCCGGGCGTACACTTCTGGATAGATGTACTTGCCATGGTACTTTTCGGGTTGGGTATCGGAGTGCTCATCTGTTTTTTGGGTGGACTGATGGCTGTCGATATTGCTCCCCGCAATGCCTCTGGCGCAGCATTGGGAGTGGTGGGTATTGCCAGTTATATTGGAGCCGGTTTACAAGATGTGATGAGTGGTATTCTGATAGAGGGTCAGAAGACGGTTCAGAACGGAGTTGATGTTTATGATTTCACGTACATCAATTGGTTCTGGATTGGTGCAGCTCTGCTGTCAGTACTCTTTGCATTGTTGGTTTGGAATGCAAAATCAAGAGAGGCGGATTAGCTTCAGGTATATTAGGTTAGATTGAAAATACTTGTTTTGAAATAAAGTGGCAGGTATTTGTTTTCGAGGTATTAGTTGCCATTCCGGAAAGTACGTGATTTGCATACTTCCGGAATGGTATTTTTTATGTATAAAAAGAATCGAATTTGCCCCCTTTTTCAATGTAGATGCCCTTTTCGTATATGTCACATTTATTTATAACTTATTTTCCCCTTTTGTCCCCTTTTATTTTTTGAAAAAAAATACAAAAAAAGAGCGAACTTTTTTTTAACCGAATGGTTGTTATAGTAAAGTTGCTAATATATGTGTCATGAAAAACGATCATCAACGGATACTATAGGAACCTTTGTAAGAATGTTACTGATAGTGATTCTATTTCTTTCATGCATTCATGATGATACTGATGATTGTATTCGTGAAAAAGAGATGATAACTGTGGAAATTCTTCCGGATTGGGAAGGGCAAAAGGGATTGCCGGATGGTATAAGAGTTTCTTTTTATTCACTTAAAACTAATAAGTATGTACAGGACAATTACTTAACCAATGGTGGGAATTCTGAAATCCGTGAAGATGATTATCAGTTAATTCTGTATAACAATGATTCTGAAAAAATAGTATTTCGAAATATAGGCAAATATGAGACGCATGAAGCCGCTACGAATCAGGTATACCGTCCATCTTTTCAGAATCCGGTGCAAGGGGAACAAACTTATGCACAACCTGATAACCTATGGTGGGATCATATCGATTCATTTGAAATATCATCCGAATCAACCATCATCCGTTTTAAACCTAAACAAATGGTCTGTTCGTATACGGGTCGCATCGAAGTTGAGGGACTTCAATATGCACACGAGGTGCGAGGCGCAGTAACAGGCATGATTGGTAGGCTGCAACTTGCTTCAGGAAAGGGTAGCGAAGCATCCACTATTTTTTTCGACGCAACTTCTAAATCGAATACCGTTTCATTCAATTTTCGCAGTTTTGGCACTTTTAGTGAAGAATCTGTATCCACAAAGCACTACTTAGCTTTAGAATTCTTGCTGAAAAATGGCATTGTACAAAGAAATGTTGATATAACTAACCTAATTAAAAAACTTCCCCACGGGGGTGACTTTGCAATTGACGCTGAAATATCACTTCCTCCCGATACCACAAGTACAAACGGAGGGTTTGATTCAAATGTAAACGATTGGAAAGAAATAATCTATCCTATACCTATTTAGTTGTTTTTTTAAAGAAAAAATCTTAATACGAAAAAGTATGAAAAAGAGTTTGTTGTTTTTAGCAAGTGCAAACGTTATGCTAAGTCTAATGATTTCATGTTCCCAGGATGATTCTGATATGCCTAATGACAATATCAATAGTAGTAGAACAATCGGTTTTAAAACATTCCTTGACAAGAATGTAACCAGAGGTATCTCGGCGGCGGCTGGAGCCCTAAAGCAGGATTTTTGGACCTATGCATATTATGATAGTGTTGGCGACCGTTCAACAGAAATTTTGAAACCTAATTTTATGTATGCCCAGCACGTGGTATATAATGATTCTACATTTACATATTCTCCAACGAAATATTGGCCTAATACGGGAGACGTAAACTTCTATGCCTGGACACCGAATACGGCTGCTAATCTGACTTTTTCTAACCCGACATCTGCCACATCAGTTGGCTTTCCGATATTCAATTATACAGTGAATAGCACGATAGCCAACCAGGAAGATCTTCTGATAGCCGTGGCTGAAGACCAGGACGGAACGAGCGGAACAGTCAATCTGCCATTCGACCATGCACTGACTAAAGTTGGGTTCTGTGCCCGTACCTTAGGTGACTATTCCGCATCGGGGGTGACTGTGAGAATTATGAGCATCACGTTGAATTCTATCGCTTACAAAGGCACATTTAGTTATGAAAAGTATGCCGAAGAGAATGCTAATACCACTTGGTGGACTGTGGATTCTTCTTCCAAAGTGAATTATGCTCCTGACATTCGTGCCGGATCTACAGGTCGCAGAGTGGGCTACTACGGGGTGAATACATATCTGGAACTTCCTGATGATAACCAGTTCCTATTGGTGATGCCACAGAGCTTTACAGGCACAGATGCTACCATAACAATAGTCTATAAAGTTCTCTATTCAGATGGCACACCGACCCAGACATTTACAAAAACAGTAGAAATGGCCGAAACTGTGAATTGGGCACCGGGCACTTATGTAAACTATGCAATCACCATCTCTCTGAATGTTGTAACCTTCACAGGAGTAGTTAGCGACTGGA
Organism: Bacteroides sp. OM05-10AA; assembly: GCF_003439055.1. Classification (NCBI taxonomy): domain Bacteria; kingdom Pseudomonadati; phylum Bacteroidota; class Bacteroidia; order Bacteroidales; family Bacteroidaceae; genus Bacteroides; species Bacteroides sp. OM05-10AA. The sequence goes on along the minus strand of NZ_QSUR01000038.1, from coordinate 19,212 downwards.
ATATTATTAATCCTGCCATCAATATAATACCTACTGATGACGATGAATAAATAATTGCCAGCTAAATACTACTATTCTAAATGAATAGCATAAAAAATGATGAGAGGCTGAATTCGATTTGTGTATTGAATTCAGCCTCTTACATATATTATGAGAAAATATAAGTCTGGAATCCCAATTCCACATCGGCCTTCATTATTTTCCAGCGTTTTTTCTGATGATTTGATGTCTCTCTCTTTGAATTTTCCATATCAAAGATAATTTCTATATAATAATTGTATTTGCGTAAACAACTTCCCTGTTTCTTTTTTCTCTTTGTACGCAACGAGTTGAATCTTTGCAGACGAGAACAAAATAATAAATCCTAAAAACAGTTGGAATGATGAAAACAGAAAGTTTTACGAATTACATGAGTCGGGTGATTGAAAACCTGAAAAAGGAAGAGCGTTATGGGACGGCTTACATTTACAGCTATGCCCTCAAGGCGCTCCGTATTTATAAAGGGAAGAATGATTTACCTTTCAGTGTCTTCAACAAGATGGAAATGAAGCATTTTGAGCAATACCTGCTCAATAACAAACGAAGTTGGAACACCATTTCCACTTATTTCCGCGCTTTGCGTGCCGTTTATAATCGGGCAGTGGACGAAGAAATCATAAAAGGAGAACTTCGATTGTTTCATCATGTATTTACAGGCGTGACTTCGGAAAAGAAACTGGCGCTGGAAGTCAGTGAAATGCGTGAACTGATAGCGAAAAATTGCAGCCGGACAATGCTTTGTGAAACAGGGCTATCCCCAAGTCTGCAACGTGCGCGTGATTTGTTGACATTGATGCTGCTACTACAAGGCATTGGATTTTCCGACCTCATCCATTTGCGAAACGTGAACCTGAAGAAGAGCGGTGGAAAACAATATTTCCTGCACTTCCGCCGACAGAAGACAGGTACGGAACTAAGTATTCAGGTTCCACCGGAAGCGATGGCAATCATCGAGCGCTATCGCAGCAAAGATTCCTTCTCCCTTTATCTGCTCGATTTGCTTGACGGACGAAGCAGGGGAGAGGAAGCGTATGGCGAATATCGCCGACAGCTGCGAATATTCAATTATAACCTTTCCCGCCTGGCCACGCTTTGCGGTGTGGACTCTCCTGTCAGCTCCTATACCGCCCGCCACACCTGGGCGACGCTGGCAAAATATTGTGAAGTCCCCGAAGAAGTCATTTCCGAGGGATTGGGACATTCCTCCCTCGAAGTGACACGCACTTATCTGAAGCGTTTTGAAAACGAGAAACTTAGTAAGGCTAATTTGATAATAATGGATTACGTATTTAAAGGAAATCAGAGGCTTTGGAATAGCTGATAGAAACACCGGAAACGGCAAAATAAAGACGTTACTTGCTAAGTAACGGAAAGGCATGATGGTTCGGCAAATATATGAAATATATGGATGAATGATTCCTTTTTTTATTGATTTTTTACTCACAAACAAAAAAGACTATAAAAACACAACTCCAAAAAGCTCTTATCACATATTAAATATAGGTTGAGCTACGAAAAATACAAAATTCTTCTCTATCCGCTTCCCTTCACTTTGGTGCAGACTACTCTTCTTGTGTATATTCTTTTACGAGAATTACAGTAAATGAGATGATTACAGTGCGCAGCGCCCTGTTCTGACTGTAGAATCTGTTTCCGTTACTTAGCAAGTAATTCAAGGCAGGTATGGGTAATCATTTATTTAATAACAAAACAAAGTAAAGTATGAGAAGAAACAGTCTCTGTTTGATGCTACTATTCGTAGTAATGGCTATTGGGTGTGATGACGGCGAGCTTGTGCAGCTGCAAAGAGATGTAAAAGATCTCCAGTCGAGAGTCACAACACTGGAAACGTGGTGTAACACGGCAAACACACAAATTTGTGCATTGCAAGGACTTGTCACTGCATTAGAGCAAAAAGACTTTGTGACAGGCGTTACCCCGATTGTGGAAAATTCAAAAGAAGTGGGCTACACTATTTCTTTCAGTAAAAGCGGTCCTATCACCATTCGGCACGGAGAAAAAGGAGTGGATGGAGAAAAAGGTACGGATGGCATTACTCCCGTCATCGGTGTGAAGCAGGATACGGACGGAAACTATTATTGGACGGTGAAAACAGGCGATGCCGCACCGGATTGGATGCTTGATGCCTCGGGAAATAAAATCTCCACTACCGGTGCTGACGGTCATTCCCCCGTCATCAGCATTGCCGAATTCGAAGAATGCTTCTATTGGAAGATAGATGGTGAATGGCTGCTTAATAATGGCAAGAAAGTACCTGTGACAGGCGAACAGGGAGATGCTATTTTCGCAGAAAATGGGATCGACTATACCACTGACTCTGCAAACGTCATCTTTACGCTTGCCGATGGAACAACGAAAATAACGCTTCCCAAATCAAGTTTTGTGACGGTTGGCTTTGACAGCTACGAGATTTTCTATGCTTCGGCAACCAACAACGAAATCACTCTGACGCTACCGTCTACTCTCAAAGAAGAAGATTATACCACCCTGGCAGCTACCGTTACCAACGAAAGTGGGACAGGCATGGACGTTCAAACCCGCTCTGCCGCCACGCAGGAAGTATGGGGTGTGCAGATCACTAAACCGAGCTTCGCAGGAGGTGCTGTTGTGGCGGGAAGTGCCAAAGTGACGCTCACCGCACCTGCCGACATCAAACTCTCGGCGACAGCCCTGCTGAAAGTAACCATTACCGATAAAAACGGCAAAGAATTTACCGTTGCCCGCCCAGTGAAATATTTTGATGGGGTGATCGCTGAAAGTACGGCAGGCAATTTGAGTACTGTTGTTACGGATGGCTCTGTACGCAAACTCGCCATTAAAGGCAGCATGAGTGCGGACGATTTTGCATATATTAAACAATCGCTGAACGCATTGGAGGTATTGGATTTGTCAATGACCGATCTGACCGTTATGCCCAACCGTGGACTGGCTTTTTATGACCCTCAACCGGTGAATACCACTCTCAAACGAGTGGTTCTTCCGGCCACCGTTACCGCGATTGAAGAAGCCGCCTTTGCCAATTGTCGCGCACTGGAAACGATTGATACGGAGAACGCCCGAAGCATAGGAAAATGGGTCTTTGAAAACTGCGTAAGTCTGCGCAATCTCCGCATAGGCGAAAAAATGGAAACCATCTACGATTCAGCATTTATGAATTGTACCGCTTTGGGAACTATCAATATCCCGGGAAGCGTGCAGACTTTGGGACGCTGGTTGTTCGAGGGTTGTGAAAATCTGGAAACGATCACTCTCAACGAAGGAGTACGGAATCTTTCACCGAGCACATTCTATGGCTGCGGCATCAGGTCAATCTCCATCCCCTCCACCGTGACCGAAATTCCCGACTGGACATTCCAGGAATGTCACAATCTAGAGCATATCACCTTGCATGATAGAATTACGTCGATAGGAGAATCCGTGTTTCTCCGTTGTTACTCTTTGAAAGATTTCCGCATCCCGAAAGGAGTCACCGTAATTCGTAACAATACTTTTGATTCTTGCCAGAGCTTGCAACGTGTGACATTTCATAACGGTATAACCGAGATTCAAGAACGGGCATTTGGCTATTGCATTAATTTGGCAGGAGATCCGGTGGGAGGATATCTTACGCTTCCCTCCTCATTGACGACTTTGGATAACGGAGCATTCCAAAGCTGCAATAGCCTGTTGGCTGTTGATATGTCGGAAACAGCCGTTACAGCTATACCGGAGTATCTTTTTGCTCATTGTGAAAAGCTTTCTGCCATCACTTTGCCCAATAATTTACAGTCAATAGGAGAATGGGCGTTCACTTTGTGTCCAATGGCATCAATTGCATTGCCCGCCAGCGTGACTTCCGTAGGCAACTATGCTTTCTGGCAGTGTGCACAGTTGAAATATGTTTATTCCAATGCTCCGACAGCCCCTACTATTGGTGCGCAAACATTTGATCCTGAATGCAAAACGGGCCGTACAGCGTATATTCCATCAACAGCCAATTATGCCTCATGGAGTAGCTATTTTGACTCAATAAGAAATTTGTAAATAATTAAGTTTAACTTTTTGCATCAATTAGTTAAACAAATATCTATCTTTGTCATTCCGGAAATACCGCAGCTTTCTGCCTTTTCCGGAATGGCTTTTTTATAACTAAAAGGATTGTTTTATGGAAAATTCATTTAATGATGAATTGTATTGTTCGTTGAAAGACGAACTTCGTGAAGTGAACGCACAAATTGATGTGCATAGTGAACAATTGATGAACTTGCTTGACCAAAAAAAAGAATTATCGGTCAACTGATTCGGGAAGTAAAGTCGCAGACGCCTGCTGCCATAGAATACCGGGGAAATCCGAAAAGGTATGTCGCCGTTATTCTGAATGCCATTGACCGGGGGCGCCTGACTTATGACGGGGCTTCTAATAGTGAACAAACCATTCGCGCTTTGTCAACAGTGATAGATGTGATAAGTCCGAAAACGGGCAAACCGCTTAGTGTGGAAACACTGGTCTCTTACGAGAAAAAAGAACATAGTGGAGATTTCAAAGATTATTGTGAAGGAGATTTCGACGAACTTACATAGAGTAGTGAGTTGATTTAAAAATGTGGCGGGAAATTTGAAAAAGACAGTTGTGTTTTTCAGATTTCCCGCCGTCTTTTTTAGAAAACAAATAAAAAAGTGGGAGGAGTGGGAGAGGATTTATAACATTCGTGTATTTTTTTATTAGAATTAAAAGAGAAAAAGAAGAAATCTAAAAAATGAAAAGTTGAAATTTCTCTCCCACTCCCCCCACTTTTTATTCATATAGCCTGTTAGATTTCACCTGTTCTATATCGATGATATGTACACAATACCTTCTTCCGTTGCTTCCCTTTGTTGAGTCAAAGTTATGTTTAGCCATCACTTTTCCCAACTGGATTTTTGCACCTGTCGAATATTGATAACCGGTGCGCTCCCGAATAAGTTCCGCTATTTCGGTTACCGTCAAATGAAATACTTTATCAAAACGTTCCGGTTTGCGAATGTGTGTGAGCACCAGTTCTTCTTCCGGTGAATGGAAAACGAAATCCTCATTATTTTCTTCAATCCGTTGATTTTCCGACTGCGTGAACCAATACTGATAACCCGGTTTATGGAGCAGATACTTTATTTGCGCATACAACTGTGTATAATTGATTTCTATAAACTTGATAGAGTCGGCATGAAAACAAAGGAAACGGCGGGTGCCCGTTGTATCGTGCAGTATCTCCTGATAGTTGCACGTTCCCGCAAAAGAAGCAGTGTGAGGGAAATTCTGCGAACGGCGTGCATACGGCAAACGGATACTAATCACTTTGCGGGTGACCAAATCCTTGAACGTGTTCAGATCACGCCCGCTCATTCCTTCGAACTCATCGAGGTTGATAAGCATTGCCTGCGCTATTTTGGCCAAATCATCTTTATTATTCGGATTGATAAGACCGGTGGAAAGATAGGCGCGCAGTTCGGGTGGCAGCAGGTTGTTGATGAATGTTGTTTTTCCGATATTCTGTATCTCGCTGCATAGTAAGAGTACCGTGTGGTTTACGATCTCATCTTGAGTGGCGGCAGCACACATTCCTACCAGATAACGCTCCAGGCACTCTGCCCAAAAGCTCTGATGATTGGTGCGGACACTGTCCGCCAAAATACGGATATAATCGATCCCGTCCCATTCGGGCAGCAAATCAAAATACTCACGGATGGGGTGATAACTTACACTGAAATCAGAGTATATTAAATTCTGAATCATTTTCACGTTGCAGGCATATCCTAACTCGTTTATCTCCATCCAGATACTGTTCTCCATCTTGTCATCCAGAATGCGGAAAGGCTCCGGCTGCTCTGTGTCGGCAACCCTTCGGCGGTATTCCATGATGTGGAGCAGCTCATTATAACGCGTTTCGTAGCATTCGCTGATATGCTGTTCTATCTGCAATATCCGTTTCTGTGTATTATTCAGCTTGCGCGTGTTGAACTCTTCCGTGTGCGTGTAAGCACTGGCAATCAACGAATCCGTTTCGTCTGCGGGGAGGTCGGTAAACTGGCTTTTGATAAACGCTGCCGCTTCTTCTTCGGGGATACCGTGCCGGTTGTATGTACACGAAAGATGATGCAGATAATTGTTCCGGTTTCCGATGATATACTTTTCAGACTTATTATGATAATAATTCAACGTTACCATTAATGCAGCGTGCGAAGAATGATAGTTGAGTGCTGTTTCTTCACTCATCGGGTGGCTGCCTTGTGCAATTTCCTGTTTTTTCTTTTCGGATACCTTCTTTTTCTTTTGCGATTTATAAAATATAGGTGGCTGATCTACGATAAAAGCACTTGCATCGGGATTGAAGTAAATATTCGGATCGTGTGAAAACAAACAGGTACGCCCTACATCCTGACCGGACGTGTCGATTTCTACCTCACAGAGCCGGGCATAGAAAGAAGCAATTTTGTTGTAAGCGGCAGTATGGAAATCTTCTATTTCCTGAATCGTTTCAGGCAATGTTCCGTCTGGGCGGCATACACGTACTACGATTTTCAGTCCCATTCCTTTTGGGCTGATAAAGGCGATGCGGGTGTGCTCACATCCTCTTGCCAAAGACAGGATGCGTATCAACTCTTCTTGATTCTGGTGGTCGATGTCTATCACGATGTATCCTTGGTATCTGATGAGTGTGGCGTTCGAACGTCCGCCCCGGTAGCTGGCCGAGAAGGTGACAGACGGCAGCTCTTTCTTTTTCTCATTGGCTACTTTCTCTCCCTGTTCCTGAAAACTGCGGCGTATATCCTCAATCATAAACTGATATTTTGAACTGCCGATAGTGGATACAATCTCTTCCTCGGTCATTTCTGCTATGATGCGGTAGAAGTCGCGGAAAATGGTGAAATGTTTCATGTCTTTATTTCGTTGTTTTTTCGGTTGCAAAGAAACTTCTTTACGGTGGTTTGTAATGAAACTTTTGAAAAAATAGTGATAAGTTATTAGGGCTCTCCCAAATAATGCACAATGGTCTGTACCTGTTTCGGAGAGAGCAGTCGGTTGCGTGCGCGATAGCCTTCTTCTTCGAGTTCGTGCAGGAGAGGGAGATTATAAACAATCCATCGGCGTAGAATTTGTAAAGCTACTTTTTGGCAGACGGTGGGATTGTAGAGATGAGCCAGTTCCGCTTTCGTATAGGTGCGGATAAGGAATGGGTTTTCTTTGTAATTCATGACTGTTTTTTCTTGTTTTATTCTATAAAGTTACTGAAAATAAATGGTTTACCGAAAGGAAAACCTCACTTTTATTCATTGGAAATCAGGAAACTTCGTTGGGGAATATCAACAATGAAAGAGGTCGTATATTTGTGTCGTTAACAAGAAAGGAATGCATTCCGAATGTACGAAAACTTTAAAATGATTAGATTATGGCAATGACAGTTTCTTATTCCGTAGTGCCGCGTAAGAATCCCGCAAAGAAGGATGAACCGGCAAAGTATTATGCACAGGCGCAGGCGTCGGGCGAGTTGGATTTCGAAGAGTTGTGTGAGGCGATTACCAGTCGTTCCACCTGTACGGAGACAGATGTGCGCGCAGCGATTTCCGGTATTCTTTATGAAGCGAAACGCTCGCTGAAAGCCGGACGCATTGTGAGGTTGGGCGATTTGGGTAGTCTGCAAATCGGGCTGAATAGTGAAGGTGCGGCATCCGTCAAGACCTTTTCCGGCTCGATGATTAAGGGGGCGCATATCATTTTCCGTCCCGGAAAAACGTTGGCGGAATTGATGAAGATTCTTAGCTATCAGCAAGTATTGACACGTGCGGTAGCTCAATCGGGTAGTGGCGATGATGGGGGAGATGGTGATGATGACGACAAGGGTTCCGGCAGTGGTTCGGGTGGTGGCGGCGAAGCTCCGGATCCGGCTGCCTGATATTTCTTTTTTTGATAACGTTAATACTTAGAAAAGATGAAAGAGATTGTAAGTAAGATTTTGGAGGTTATCATGTGCCTTTTGCCTTTCTTCGGAAAGAGAAAACGTGACAGAGTGGTGCGGGAAGTGCGTTATAACGCTACGCACAAGGAAGTGTGCAACGTGAAAACAACGGAAAGGGAGCAGGACGATGAGAAAGATTAATCTGATTGTGATCCACTGTTCCGCCACTCGTGCCGACCGCGATTTTACGGCTAAGGATGTAGATACGGCTCATCGCTTCCGTGGTTTTTCGTGCTGGGGGTATCATTACTACATTCGTAAATCAGGACAGGTGGAACCGATGCGGGATGAAGATATGGTGGGTGCACATGCGCGTGGCTATAATGCAACTAGTTTGGGAGTGTGCTATGAGGGCGGTCTGGATGAAAACGGAAAGGCGGCGGACACGCGTACTCCCCGTCAGAAAGAGGCTTTGCACCGTCTGGTACACGATCTGTTACTGCGTTATCCTGAAGCAAAAGTAGTTGGACACCGGGATTTGAGCCCGGATACCAATTACAATGGAATCGTCGACCCGTGGGAACGGATCAAAGAATGTCCCTGTTTCGAAGTGAAAGCCGAAATGAATTGACAGTTGAGAGTTGACAGTTGACAGTGCGCAGCCAATTCTCAATTCTCAACTCTCAATTCTCAATTTAATTAACTACTACCGTAGCGAAGTACTCTTTAAATACCTCCGCAGCTTGTTCAAGTTGTTCGGGGGTATTTTCTTTTACGTCTTTCAGTTTGTATTCTTGTTCCATAGCTTCGTACTTGTGTACGCCTAATGTATGGTAAGGAAGCACTTCCACGCGTTGAATCATTTTGTATGTTCCCATGGCTTCTCCCAGTTGGCGGATATCCTCTTCGAAATCGCTGTAGCCGGGCACTAATACGTAGCGCAGCCAGAACGGTTTTCCATTCTCTTCCAGCCATGCTGCTGTGCGGATCGTTTGCTCGTTGCTTCTCCCCGTCAATGCCTGATGGCGGGCGGGATTGAATTCTTTTACGTCTAGCAATACAAGATCGGTCAGGCGGAAAAGCTCTTCCACCTCTTCATTCCAGATGCCGCCGTTGCTGTCTATGCACACATGAATTCCTTTCTCTTTCAGCTCACGAACCAGTGGGATGAGTGCTTTTGCCTGAAACGTCGGTTCTCCTCCGGAGAAAGTAACTCCTCCGCGCTTTCCGAAGAAAGGGCGCTGGCTCATTGCCATGCGGACAATTTCTTCCGGTGGGGTAGGCGTGCCGCCTTTTCCGGCTATCGTGTCGGGATTGGCGCAATACAGGCAACGGAAGTTGCAACCTTGAAGAAAAACGACGAGCCGTAAGCCCGGCCCGTCGAATGTTCCCATACTTTCGTATGAATGTACGTTTATCGTCATATAGAGTAAATAGATTGTTACATACGTTCGTGGAAGCTACGGCTGATAACCTCCAATTGATGTTCGCGGCTCAACTTCACGAAGTTTACGGCATAACCGGAAACACGGATGGTAAGCTGCGGATATTTTTCCGGATGTTCCATGGCATCATACAGCATATCACGGTTCAGAACGTTCACATTCAGGTGGTGAGCACCTTTGGTGAAGTAACCGTCCATCATGGTAACCAGATTCTCGATGCGGTCTTCCGCGGTAGCTCCCAGTGATTTAGGAACGATAGAGAAAGTGTTACTGATACCGTCCTGTGAGTCGCGGTAACGTAGCTTCGCTACGGAACTCAAAGAGGCGATGGCACCGTTCTTGTCACGTCCGTGCATCGGGTTGGCTCCCGGAGCAAAAGCGACACCTTTGGCACGTCCGTCGGGAGTAGCACCTGTCTTCTTGCCATACATCACGTTGGAAGTGATCGTCAGCAATGAAAGAGTCGGACGGGCATTCTTGTAAACCGGAAGTTTCTTCAATTCTTCGCTGAAGAAATATACCAGGTCAACGCCCAGGTGGTCTACCTTGTCGTTGTCATTACCGAAGCAAGGGAATTCACCTTGAATATCGAAACCTTCTGTCAGGCCGATGTCGTTGCGGCGTGCGGTTACTTTCGCATATTTGATGGCCGATAGTGAATCGAGCGCGATAGAAAGTCCGGCTACACCATAAGCAAGGTTGATGCGTGGGTTGGTATCTACAAGTGCCATTTGGGCTTTCTCGTAGTAATACTTATCATGCATATAATGGATGATGTTCATCGCTTCGTTGTAAACACGGGCGATTTCAATCAATACCTTTTTATAGTTGTCCATCACTTCCTCGAATTTCAACGTGTCGCTGGTCAGTACGGGGATGTTTTTCACCATAACTGTACCGGTGTTTTCGCAACGTCCGCCGTTGATGGCAAGCAACAGGGCTTTTGCCAGATTGCAGCGTGCACCGAAGAACTGGATTTGTTTTCCGATTTCCTGGTAAGATACGCAGCAGGCAATTCCGTAGTCGTCTGACTGGCGTACTTCGCGCATCAGGTCGTCGTTTTCGTATTGGATGGATGAAGTGTCGATGGAAACTTTGGCACAGAATTCTTTGAATCCTTCCGGCAGTTCCGGGCTCCACAGTACAGTCAGGTTCGGTTCCGGTGAAGGGCCGAGGTTGTACAGTGTTTGCAGGAAGCGGAATGAGGTCTTTGTCACCTTGGTGCGTCCGTCGTTGAGGCGTCCGCCCAGAGATTCGGTTACCCATGTCGGGTCGCCTGCAAAGATGTCATTGTAGGATTGCATACGCAGGTGGCGCACCATACGCAGTTTGATGACAAACTGGTCGATCAGCTCCTGTGCGAAAGATTCGGTGATGGTTCCTTTGCTCAATTCATATTCCATATAAATGTCGAGGAACGAAGAAACGTTACCCAGTGACATAGCTGCACCGTCTTGTTCTTTTACGGCAGCAAGGTATGCCATGTACACCCATTGTACGGCTTCCTGTGCAGTGTAAGCAGGACGGCTCAAGTCGAGACCGTAATATTCGCCCATCACTTTCATTTCTTTCAGTGCCTTGATTTGTTCTGCTACTTCTTCGCGCAGGCGGATGCGGGCGTCGGTCATCGGACCGGTCAGGTTGTGCAGGTCTTCCTGTTTTGCCTTGATGAGTCGGTCGATACCATAGAGAGCCATACGGCGGTAGTCACCGATGATACGTCCGCGGGCGTAGTTGTCAGGAAGTCCGGTGAGGAATCCCAGAGAACGGAAGGAGCGAATTTCTTCGGTATATACGTCGAATACTCCGTCGTTGTGCGTTTTGCGGTAGTGAGTGAAGATGTCTTTTACACGGTCGTCCACTTCCATACCGTTTTCGTGGCAGGCTTTGCTTACCACATTGATACCTCCGAAAGGCTTGATGGCACGTTTCAGAAGTTCGTCTGTCTGCAGACCGACGATCAGTTCGTTTTCTTTGTCGATGTATCCGGCTTTATGAGAAGTGATGGTTGAGACGGTGACATTATCCAGTGAGCGTACCCCGTTATTGGCTCTTTCTTCTGCCAATGCTTCGAGGCAGCGATTCCATACGGCTTTTGTGCGTTCGGTAGGTCCTTCGAGGAAAGAAGCATCTCCGTAATACGGAGTGATGTTATGACTTACGAAATCTCTGACATTGATTTCAGTGCTCCAAAGACCGTCTTTAAAGATCTTATTTAATTCCATAAATGATAAAATTAGAGGTTGTAGTTATCCTTTTCTTTAGAGCGCACAAAGTTACAATGATTTTTCATATAATCAGCATAAATATGCTCTATTTTATGCTTTTCAACATAAAATACCTAGTTATTGCTATTCTTTGGAAATGACTTTCCTCCCCCCCTGACTGCATTACATAAAAGTGATATGTTTCATCAGTATGGAGGTGATCTGTCCTTTCAGTTGATTGGCATTGATGGGTTTGGGCATATAAGCGTCAAATCCGTTTTCCATCACTCTCTGTTCGTCCGAAGCATAGGCGAATGCGGTAACGGCTATAATAGGAACCCGTTGGGAGTATTTGCGTATCTCTTTGGTTGCCTCGTAGCCATCCATTACGGGCATGTTAATATCCATTAGAATGAGCTGCGGGTTATGTTCCCTGAATAGGCTTACTGCTTCTTCTCCATTCCAGGCATGTAATAAATTGTAGTCTTTTTTAAGAATGGATTCTATCAGGCGGTAGTTACTTCCATGATCTTCCGCCACCAGGATGGTGATTTTTTGCTTCTTTATTTTGATCGGTTCTGTTGTTACTTCCAGTTGCGGAGCTTCGAGCGCGGGACGGTAGGGGAGGGTGAACCAAAAAGTGGAACCCTCTCCGGGGGTTGAACATACACTGATTTCACCTCCCATTTGCTGAACAAGAGTTTGGCAAATAGAAAGTCCCAGTCCTGTGCCTTGTACGAAGTTGTTCAGTTTGACAAAACGTCCGAATACGCTTTCTTGTTTGTCTTCCGAAATGCCGCAGCCGGTGTCAGTCACATAGAAATAAAGTTGTTTGTTGTCGCGTATTTGGTAGCCTATGCAAATGTTACCTGTTTCTGTAAATTTGATGGCGTTTGTTACCAGATTAATGATAATCTGTGAAATACGGTTACGTTCGGCATGAATATAGCATTCCGGTAACGGAGTCTCGAGAGTGAGTGTGACTTGCTTCTCGGGAGAAAGTTTCAAGCGTAACGAGCTTTCCAACTCGGTCATTACACCGTTCAGTTCGAAGTCTGTGTAGACAAATTCCATCGTACCTGCTTCAATCTTCGAGAGGTCGAGAATGTCACTGATAAGTTGTAAAAGCAGTGTGTTGTTATTCTCGATGATGCTGACATATTCTCGTTTCTCCTCTTCTTCCTCGGTGGAAGCCAATATTCCGGAGAAACCGACAATTGCATTAAGCGGTGTGCGGATCTCGTGACTCATGTTGGCAAGGAAAGCCGATTTGAGTTGATTGGACTCTTCAGCGCGGTTTTTAGCGGAAATTAAATCGATTTCCATGCTTTTCCGGTCGGTGATGGTCAGCGAGGAACCTATTAAAGTAAGCGGCTGCCCGTTTTCATCATAACTTTCTACGGCTACCTGTGCTTCTATCCAGTCTGTATGTTTTACTCCGTCCACTTCATTGATGATACGGTATTCTATCTTTACTTTTCTAGTGTGTTTGGTAATAAGGCTTGTGTAGGCTTCTTTTACCTTGGGGAGGTCGTCTTTATGTATTTTGGCAAAATACAGTTCGTCGGAAATGAGAAGCTGTTCGTCACTTATTTCGGTGTTCTCATTGCCGGAAACGCCGGTTCTGTTTACGTCATAATGTATGGTATGTGTCTTTAAATCCCATTTCCAGGGGATGATGTTGGCAATATCGAGCGCCATGGATAATTTGTGATTGATAGAGCGCATTTGCATCTGGGCATGGTGCAACTCTGTACTGTCTATACAGAATATATGCATGAATCGTCCGTCGTCACTGGCATTGACTACTATGTCATAAAAAGTATCGATCTCTTTATAATAGTAGGAAAAAGTGATGGAACGTTTTTCTGTCAGGGAAATATTCATGAAATGTAGAAATTGCGGCATTGATTCCGGGAATATTTCACTTCCTCGCTTGCCGACCACTTTTTGCTTTTCGAAAAACTTCTTCTCGAAATGCAGGTTTACGTCTATATATATGGTATCTATAATTCGTCCGTTCTTATCTTTTATAAGTTCTTCCGCCATGTAGAGGATAGGCATGCTGTTGATAATGTTGTAATACTTGCCGGTGCTTTCTAACGCTTTGTGCTGGATACGCTTCATTCTTTCGAGTGAGCGAACACGGTAATATTGGAAGCCTAAGAGTAGCAGAATGACCAGACAGCTTGTTCCGATGATGGCATATTCATATTTCTCCCAGAATGTGGGAGGTGCAGCATAGAAAATTGTATTTTGAGGACATTTTTTCGGATCGAGTCCGCGTCGCAGTAGTGACTGATAATTGAATACGGGAGTTGCGTTCCCGGCATTATGGATAGGAATATAGCGGGGTTGCTTTCCGTGAATGACCTCTTTAATGGTGGTTAACATCCGGTTGATGTAATCTTTTTCATTGTAGATATAGCCACCCACAATGCCTCCTTCTTCCTGAATGCCTACTCTTCTGAATGAAAAAAGAGGGACGGAGGAGGTGGCGATAATACGGTGGGAGTTGCTGGTCATCACCAGATTGTCTTCATAGTCTTTTTTTCGTAGCCAGGAAGAAAATAAAAATCCGGTAGTGAGCGGGTTTTGTTGGCGAAGAATGGTGAAAAGACTATCGGTAGAGGTGTTTTCTGCAGAAATAAACTGATATTCCAATTCCGGATGTTTTTGCCTGATTGTTTCGGAAAGGTCATAATCGTTCTGTTGACATATATATGTACCGTCACCGATATAAACAACTTTCTTCATTTGTGGAATGAGCTGTCTCATGAGTTGCAGATTCTCTTCGATATATAGATTGGCATACAGCATGGTCAGGTTCATCGTCTTTTGTAAATCGCTGATAGGAATACGTTGCTGCGGAGCAAGTGCATGGGCTTGAATGATAAGGCTGTCCGGACCTGTATAATCCCGTTCGCCGCATAGCAGCATAGGAATGTCCGGCCATATCTTATTGAGGTTATCACAAAAAACGAAACTTGCATTCCCTATAAATACCACTATTTTGGGAGGAGTGGAAGGAAGCATCTCGCAGATACTTGCTTCAAATTTATCCACGTCTTTGGCATTTTGCAAAGCAAACATATTCAGATTCATGGTGTATGCTCCTATAGTGCTGTCTTGTGAAGCCATAGTGACAATCGGAGTGATGAAGCCGTTACTCCAGGGATTGGAGTCTGCATAAGCGCTGATGACCAAAATATGGTCGATATCTTTTTTAGGGGTACTGCCTACTAATAAAAGTGTGTTTGTGAGTAGACATATAAAAATTATACTTGTCTTAAATATACTTCCCATACTTCTTTTTTCGCTTATTGTTTATTTTGTGGTGAAAACGTGGCGAAGATATGCATAAAATGCAAATTTGCAAAGGAAAACGGGAATTAATTAATGCCGGACTATGGAGTCATTCTGCCGGCATTATTTTCCATCCTATTTTTATTTTTCGTAAATTTTGTCCTAAAAATATTTGCGTATCAAAAAAAGAGTTGTACCTTTGCACCGCTTTTAACGAAAAGCACTTCTGATAAAGAGGTTCTGGAGAGGTGGCAGAGTGGTCGATTGCGGCGGTCTTGAAAACCGTTGTACTGCGAGGTACCCGGGGTTCGAATCCCTGTCTCTCCGCAACAAACGCTGAAAATCAGCAGATTGCAAAACAAACACCCAGTTTTACACCCAAGAATGTAAAGTCGGTGTTTTTGTTTTATTTAAGATAATACAACCACTACATAATAAAAGAGTAGCGATATTAAAAGAATCCGATGAGAAAAGACTAATATTTATCTATCCATTCAGTTTGATTTTTCAGGACTTTACATCGTCCTGAAAGTATTTGTTATTGTATTCCAACGTCAGGAGTGGATTATAATACAAGTTTTTTGTGTGGATAGAATTTCGTTTTGCTTAATGTACGAAAGTACTTATCTATAAACGCATGAAATATTAGCACAATGAATCATTGGAAATCAACTTTGGCCGTGATAGGAATAGGCCAACTCATATCTATTTTAACAAGTACGATTGTTGGCTTCTCCATTATTTTTTGGATTAGCAACGAATTTAAATCCCCGACAGCTTTATCTCTGGCTATTTTAGCTGGATTTTTACCACAATTTGTATTAGGCTTGTTTGCCGGGGTCTATGTTGACAGATGGAATCGAAAGAAAACGATGTTTTATTCGGACTTGTTCATCGCGTTCTGTACCCTATGTCTTTTTATTGTGATAACCAAGGGTTATAAAGACCTTTCTTTTTTTTATCTATTGACTGCTTGTCGTTCAATAGGCAGTACGTTTCATGCACCTGCTTTACAGGCAAGCATCCCTCTACTGGTTCCCAAGCACCATCTTGTCAGGGTATCAGGTTTGTACCATTCCATTCAATCCTTCAGTGAGGTGATAGCTCCCGTTGTAGGGGCAAGCCTCGTTGTTTGGCTTCCCATACAGTATATTCTGCTCATAGATGTGATCGGAGCTGTTGCTGCTTGTCTGACCTTACTTTGTGTCCAGATTCCTTCTCTTCAAAAAACGAAAGTTCTTCCAGATTTCAAAAAAGAACTGACGGAATGTTGGCATACCTTGCGGCGTACAATGGGCATTTTGCCTTTATTCGTATGCTTTACGCTGGTGACTTTTGTCCTTATGCCTGTTTTTACGTTATTTCCTTTTATGACGCTTCTGCATTTCAACGGAAACATTTTGCAAATGGGAGTTGTGGAAATGGGTTGGGGCTCAGGGGCATTGTTGGGCGGTTTAGTACTTGCCTGTAAGGCTTTGAAAAGCAAGCAAACATTAGTGATGCATACGGCTTATGTGATATTGGGATTGTATCTGATTAGCGCCAGTTATTTACCATCAAGCGCATTTATAGGTTTTGTTTGCCTAACATTTACAGGAGGCATAGCCTATTCCATTTACCATGCGCTTTTCATCGCTATTATTCAGCAGAACTTGGCTTCGGACATGCTTGGACGGACTTTTTCTCTCATCTTTAGTTTGAGTACCTTTCCATCAATGCTGGGTATCGTAGCTTCAGGATATTGGGTGGAAGCATGGGGTATCACATCCGTCTTTATGATCAGCGGATGGGTTATCTTTCTGATTGGAGTGGGTGCAAATTTTATTTCTTCAATCAAGCAGTTGGATAATTACGCATAGTATTATTTATTAAAGAATTATTATATGACAAAGAAAGAACACACTACGATTACAGAGTTATTTCAAGTTTTGGACTTGTTGGAAAGCCTGGACATGCAGTTTTGGTTGGATGGAGGCTGGGGAGTGGATGTCTTGTACGGACAGCAAACCCGCTTGCATAGAGATATTGACATTGATTTTGATGCCAATTATACAGACCAACTCCTTGATCTTTTGCAGGAGAGAGGATATCAAATTGAAACAAATTGGTTGCCCACCCGTGTGGAACTGTATAGCAAAGAATTAGGCTATATTGATATCCATCCTTTTGTCTTGAATGCGGACGGCACTTCCAAACAAGCCGACTTGGATGGAGGCTGGTATGAATTTCAACCGGACTATTTTGGAACAGCAGTCTTTGAAGGCAGAAGCATCCCTTGCATTTCTGCAAAAGGGCAACAAGTATTCCATTCGGGCTACGATTTAAGAGAGAAGGATATTCACGATTTATCTATAATTAAACAATGTATAACAACAATGAGCCTAACAATTAGATAAGAACAAGAAAATGACAGAAAAACAAATTGTCTGGTATATCTTACTTACAGAAGTAAAGATAGACAGTGACACCCAGTCTGTCACATCCCTGAGTGTAGCTCCATTGGCAGTCTTGCCGGAATTCCAGCGTAAGGGAATTGGGGGGGGGATGTTGATTCAGTAAGCCCATCAGAGGGCAGCACTTTTGGGTTACGGCACAGCAGTCGTATTGGGGCATAAAGAGTATTATCCTCGATTTGGCTATCGCAAGGCTATCGATTTAGGAATTGAATTTCCTTTCGAAGTCTCTCATGAATATTGCATGGTGGCTGAATTAATACCTGGAGCTACTGAGAATGTGAAAGGTATGGTTTGTTATCCAACTGACTTTAAATAGTTTAACAAGTAAAATTCATTATATAACTCGGACTGGGTATTTCAATTTCCCAGTCCGTATTCTGATAGTACTTATTCAATTGGAAGATTGTGTTGCTTCAAGAATGAAAGTTTATCCCAATACCCTCTTTGAAAGACGATTTTGTTATCTTTTACATGAAAAAATCCGCATCCACGAAGTCCAAGAGAGTCTTTCCATTCCATGATAGCCCATTCGCCATCTTCAAAAATATTTTCCACCATACAAACCATTTTAGCAGTGGCAAATTCATTCACAAACATTTTGTAGATTGATTCTTTACCTATTATTGGTTCGTTTGCGACTTGATGATTTACTGCATTAGTAGCATACAGCTCTGCTATATGATAAGCATCTGCTTTGTTAAAGCAATCTATCCATTTTTCCAAAACTTCTTTAGGCTTCATTTTTTATAAATTCTTAGGATTTTGATTCTGTAATAAAAACAATCTGTTTGGATGCATAGATACTTGATTTTATTAATAATAGGCTATTCTATATTCTAAATCCTCTGGATTTTTGCTCTCTCTGCACCGAGTTACGTAGATTCTGCTGTAACTTTTCCCATTGTTCCTTAAACCATTGTACTATGGGTTGTCGGTTTATGGTCAGCATAAGCTTACCACTATCCATCGGATGTTTCTCAACCCTAAAAATATCATTCTTGATGTCAAATTTCCACCTGTGTTCTTCGGAATAAATTTTGCCACTACATTGTATGGATTCTTTCTTTGTCAAGAGGTTTTCTATCATGTCTTTGGTAAACCCGATAACAGCGCATAATTTTTCCATTCTCAACATCTCTTTGAACATGGGAAACCATTTGTGGGCTTTTTCAAGCAAGGTGCTCAATCGTGATATTTCCTTGTCTTTGGCTTCAAGTTCTTGATTATGTATTCTTTGAAGATTACGAATTTGTCTGCTATGCTGTTCCTGTATTTGTTGTATCTGAATTTTTAATTCATCAGTAGCTTTGTCCCGTTTGGTAATTTCCTGATGTAGCTGCTCGATGTGATGTTCCAGTTCTTTCAGCTTACCGCTTCCGAAAAGAGAACCTACACCGCTTGTTATGGCGGTAGCAGCATTGGTGGCTGTTTTCTTTAGTTTGTCCGTGCGTATCTCTGCTTTTACCTGTTTGAGTTCCTGTTCGGCAAGGCTTAC
Source organism: Bacteroides sp. OM05-10AA (assembly GCF_003439055.1). Classification (NCBI taxonomy): domain Bacteria; kingdom Pseudomonadati; phylum Bacteroidota; class Bacteroidia; order Bacteroidales; family Bacteroidaceae; genus Bacteroides; species Bacteroides sp. OM05-10AA. The sequence continues at coordinate 333 of NZ_QSUR01000038.1, read as the reverse complement.
TTGTTGTTCCTTGTGTCGCTTGGTTTCCTCTATACGTTGCAGTTCGGCTTTCTGCTTCTCAATGATGAAATCATTTCGTTCCAGATGCTCTTTACCTGTGACAGCTTTTGCCTGTCCACGTTCCATCAGGAGAATATCGGAAGCAAGGGTCTGCATGGTTGCCATATCCTCGTCATTGAGCTTTCGGCTCTTTCCAGTTTCATGGTTCATCCAGTCGAATACGACATGAGCATGATAATTTGGTTTGAACCATCTGTTACCGACTTGGAAGCTCTCCTTGTCTTCTGCTTCCGGCTGACCGTTCAGCCAATGCCCTTCGTCTTTATGCAGGAA
>NZ_QSUR01000037.1:0-60492 GCF_003439055.1 Bacteroides sp. OM05-10AA | reverse complement strand
GAAATAAAAAAGAGATTACCACCAAATTTGACGAAGAACCAAAAATCTTTTGCAGGAACCTAAGCCCATACAGACATAAAAATGGTCAAACAAGATGTAGAACCATTTGTCAGAAATAGACAATCACTCGATATATGGTCGAACGATTATTTCCTACTACTGGCAGACAAAATCAAATGGAAATAAGAGAAGCCGATTTAATTATTATTGAAACGCAGATTAGCGCAAATTATCGCAGATAAAATAGAAGTCTGTGATAATTTGCGCTAATCTGCGTTTTATAAAAATGCAAAGCCGGTACTCATTATCTCCTGCTTCATGTCCGGATATTTATCCTATGATCCATTTACTACCCGGTATATACGAAATGATCTTCGTCGTTACGAAACAACTGATAAATGTAACCACTGCAATACATGGGATAGCGGCAACGGTAGGTAATCCCAGTGTGTCCTTGAATACAGACACCCACAATCCGAGCCAGAAGATATGCATAAGATACATACCATAGCTGAGTTTTGACGTTTCTGTCACCAGCACTGGAGCCTTTGGACCTTCTATGCATGTGAACAAAAGGAATGTACCCGTTGTGAGAAGCACACAGTTGATGGTACAGAAAGCCCATCCTATTTCTATTACAGGTGTGGAATGGAGTTCACCCGGTACAGCCTGAACGTAGAATGAATAAATAGTCCATGCAGCACCGATCACCATTAATATAGTTCCTATGATGAAACGTTTGGAACGATTCCATGTGAGGTGTACACGTATGTAATGTGCCAATACGAGGTATCCGAGGAAGCCGGAGAAGTACCACAACATGTGATATTCATTCCAGAAACATTGTCCCCACACTTCACCGCACCAACGGTTAAGATAGGGCATACAGGTTGACAATACAAATAGTCCTATGAAAAAGAGTTCCTCTTTTGCCGTGGCTTTACGCAACCAGGGAGATATAATAGGAATAAACAGGTAAAGACTAATCAGAGGATACATAAACCAGAAATGTCCGGCCAGCGTAGGGAAATTCAGGAATATTCGTGATAAATCCTTGATGGATGTTTCCGCGTCCAGCTGTCCCCATAACATTGGCAGGGTGCTGTATAGTATCATGAATATGAAAAACGGTGGCAGGATGCGGAGACAGCGCTGGCGATAGAATTGCCACATCGTCTGTTCCTCTTTCATCGGTGCAAGCAGGAAGGCGGAGACTATCATAAACAGCGGCACTGCCATACGCGAGAAACCGTCGTAAACAGCTACCCATAACCGGTCTGCTTCATTAGCCAAAAAAGACTGCGGTCCTGCCATATCTGTGGATCCGGGAGCACCGTAGAAATTCTCACTGGCATGAACAACCATTACGAGAAAGCATGCAAACACACGGACATAATCTAAAAAAACAATACGTTTCATTTTTCTAAGTTTTCTAGTTATTAATTTATTCTCTTGTATTCGGGAAGGCAGATATTCTCAACCGTGCCGCACCCATAGGGATCAACGTTATTTCTTCTTTATTACCTTTCACTGCATCTTCTTCCGGCAGTACGCCACACAATCCGGTTTCGTCTATCTTCCATTCAGGAACCAGGCGGCCGGTAGCTTTTACCTCTAAAGGTACACTGGCTACTGTGAAAGGATAATTATCGGCAGGCCAGGATTTACGGATTACCTTGAAGTTTTTCAAAGGTTCTGTCTTGTCCAGTACCAATGAATAGTTCCAGGGACTATCCGGATAGATTTCAGTAGTAGGCCATTTCTGGGGATCAGCGCCTTTCTGCCATTTAGAATCACCGATAGCAGTCTCGCGGCTGTCTTTCTCTACATATTTCTCTGCAATCTTGAGAGACAAAGTGAGGGGGCCATAATCTACGCTTACGCTATTTTTATTAACCTGCCAGGTACGCATAGACAAAGACATCGGTAACGTCAGTTCCACGCGATCTCCATTCGACCATTCCCGATGGATGCAAAGGTATTTTCCCGCTACGGGAGCTACATTTACCTTCTTACCATTCACGCGCACTTCTGCTCCTTTTGTCCATGAAGGAATGCGGAGATAGAACGGAAAAGTGACCTTTTCACCGGTCGAAACAGAGAAGGCAATGCTTTCCTCAAAAGGATAATTCGTCTCTTCGTGAAGAGTGATTTCCTTTCCGTCGCCCACTTTCACTGTAGCTTTACAAGCTGCATAAATAGCAGTTGCCACTCCGTTGTCGGGAGTTGCCAATACCAGATGTTCGGTAAAGTAAGGCCAGCCTTGTGCATGATTGTGTTGGCAACAACGGCTGCTGAAAGGATTCATCGAAAGGAACGGGCCACGATTATCAATGCCCGGATGATGATTCTCGGAATCACTGATGGCATGGTTCGGGCAGGTGATATAGCGCAAGGCTTTAAAGTCCGGCATCACGGCAGCAGGATAAGAGTTGAATGCTACTTCTTCACAGTGTTCAGCCCACATAGGGTCTCCTGTCATGCAAAGCATGATTTCATCGGAAGCCATCTGTTCAACCAGTCCGCAGGTTTCCACTCCCTGACGGGGATCGATGTATCCCAAACGGGCATTCTCATCCGCACCGAACATACCACCGGGCACTTGTCCGAAAGTACGGCGAATCAGATGATGAACATTATAAGAGGCTTTCAGCATCGCTGAATCCCCGGTCTGCATATAATAAGTGGCAGGTTCACGGAAACATTGGGCGATATTGACATTGTGCCAGTTGGGTAAAGAGGTAGATTTAGTCCAGTCGGCAGTGTTGCGATGAATCTTTCCAGCCAGTTCTAACAAGAAAGCATCTCCGGTATGGTTGTAAAGCCAATAGATACTGATGATATTATCACCACCGCGGCTTTTCTCCCAGTAATCTTCCAGAAGCTGGTCATCGGGAACAGTCATCTGCCATTTAAAGTAGTTCGTCATCAGGTCAATGACACGCTGATCTTGAGAATACTCGTAATAGGATTGCAGACACCAGAGCATAATCATTTGTGCCCAAAGTTCACGTTTCCCGTTGCGTTCGTTGACAGGACCGAAGTAACCATCCGGCTGGCGGCTGGCAAATACGCCTTCAATCCAATACTTGGTTTCCTCAATCATCTTCGGGTCGTTCAGGATATATGCCAGATTGCCGTAGCCTTTGAGCCAATAGGGAACTTCTTCCCAGCCGTGGTCACCACCGGTTGTCAACCAAGCATTATTATCTTTTTCCAGCCAGGCACTGATCTCTCCCAAGTGTCCGGTCAGACCGTCACGCTGCAATTCGAGATACTTCTTCACCCAACCTTCAGGTTGAATACTGCCTACCGGCAACTTTATAAAATTCAATGGACGAAGCGGAGCGCGATACCCTGTATAATTGGTATTGGTAGACTGTATGTCCGGTCGATCCACTACTGTCACCGTACCACTGGAGGGTGCAGATGCGCAAGCTGCAACCGCTATCCCAAACACTATCGATACAAAAAAAACTTTAGTCTTGATTATCTCCATAATATCGTCTATTCTACTGATTCCAGAAACTCCTCATTATCCAGCGGACCTTAATGGGACGCCACATAACATTCGAAACACAGAACGGATAATCCCTGATCAGACAATCCGTTCTTCAAAAGCAGGAGCCTGTTTTATTGCTTACTTATCTACAGAGAATTTAAAAATACATTGACTTGTATATTTCTCACCCGGACGAAGTACAGCCGACGGCCATTCGGGTTTGTTCGGTGTATCCGGATATTTCTGCGTTTCAAGACATACGGAAGCACGTTGGTTGTAAGTGATACCTTTCTTTCCTGTCAGTGAGCCATCGAGGAAGTTTCCGGCATATACCTGAATACCCGGTTCGTTGGTATAAACATCGAGTACGATACCTGTCTTCGGTGATTTCAGAGAAGCGCATTTACGAGTTACGTCACCTTTTGTATTCAATACCCAGTTGTGGTCGTAGCCGTTGCCGTTTTTCAGTTGTACGAAATCATAGTCATTGATACGCTCGCCTACCGGAGTCGGGGTACGGAAGTCCATTGGAGTACCTTCTACTGTAACAATTTCACCCGTAGTCATAAAGGTGCTGTCTACCGGAGTGTAATAATCCGCATCAACCATCAACAGGTGCCCGGCGTTGTTGCCTGCGTCTCCTTCTAGGTTGAAATAAGAGTGATTGGTCATATTCACAATAGTCGGCTTGTCTGTTTCTGCCTCGTATTGAATGTCGATAGCGTTATCATCTGTGAGTTTCATTACCACTTTACAAGTGATATTTCCAGGGAAACCTTCTTCACCGTCTTCTGCCAAATAGGTCAGTTGCAGTTCCTGCGGATTGGGTTGAACAGCATCAAACACACGATACTGGAATCCTTGCGGACCACCGTGCAGGCAATGGCCATAATTGTTACGAGGAAGCTGATATTCCACACCATCCAATGTAAATTTACCCTGATTGATACGGTTGGCATAACGTCCGATAGTTGCGCCGAAATCCGACGGTTTACTGATATAATCCTGAATAGAATCGAAACCGAGCACGACATCGCGCATCTGTCCGTCTTTATCGGGGACCATCACTGAAACAATACGTCCACCAAAGTTCGTGATACAAACTTCCATGTTGTTCTTGTTGCGCAAAGTAAACAAATCAGTTTTCTTTCCATCCACTTCCGTCTGGAAATTACTCTGCAATAAACCGGAATCCGTAGTCTTTTCGGCTTTCGGCGTACAAGATGCCATTAAAAGGGCGGCAACTGCCCATACACATAAATTTTTCATGATACAACTTGTTTTTAGATATTCATTTTCAGATGCAGACGACGCGGATAACGCGTTTTTTCTCATTTTACATCAGAGAAAGAGCCGCATCATCCGCGTTATCCACGTCTAATTTAGTATGTCAGCATATTATTGTATACTATTCAATAAATCTACCTTTCCTTCATTAACCAACTTCAAGATCAGTTCACCGAAAAGAGTATTCTGCCAAGCGAACCATGCACGGGTAAACTTCTTCGGATTATCCTTATGGAAAGATTCGTGCATAAAGCCCGTGTCGGCATCCGTATCCATCAGCATCTTGATGCAGGTCTTGATTTCGGCATCATTCTGACTGGTAAAGGCTTTCATCATAATACTCATCGGCCATACCATATCATAACCGATGTGCGGTCCGCCGATTCCTTCACCTGCCTTGCCTTTAAAGAAGTAAGGATTGTCTTCGCTCCATACAAAGCGACGGGTGTTCTGATAAATCGGATCGTTCACATTCACATCGCCCAGATAAGGCATCGCAAGCAGGCTCGGCACGTTGGCATCGTCCATCAGATGATGATTTCCAAAACCATCCACCTCGAATGCATAGATTTTACCGTATTTAGGATGATTATATACCGCGTATTTCTTCAAAGCTGTTTCTACTTCCTGCGCCAGGTCTTTACATTCTTTAGACAAGGCTGTTTTCTTATTTACTTTCTCCAGAATCTCGGCAGCCTTACGCAAAGAAGACACGGCAAAGAAATTGGAAGGAACCAGGAATTGAAGAGTGGTGGCATCGTCCGAAGGACGGAAGCTGGAAACAATCAAACCGACAGGTTTCACCGGTGCTCCAAGGCCGTCATTGCTCACAGTATCCAGTGCACGTTCTGTTTTACGCTGGAATTTATAAGGGCCTACTCCTTCTTTACGTTGCTGTTCCTTGAAGGTTTTCAGTACGTTAGTGATTGCCTGAATCCATTCTTCGGTGAATATGCTTGCATCTCCGGTAGTCTTCCAGTAGTGGTAAGCCAGACGCAACGGATAACACAGGGAGTCGATCTCCCATTTGCGTTCGTGCAATTCCGGTTTCATATCCGTAAGGTCGCTCATCCAGTGACCGTTAGGAATGGCACCGTCATTAAACGCATTGGCATACGGGTCGATATTGATACATTTGAACTGGCGGAGGATCACTCCTGCCAGCATTTCTTTCAGTTCGGGGTCCGAATTAGCCAGTTGCACATAAGGCCATACCTGTGCACCGGAGTCGCGCAGCCACATGGCATGAATATCTCCCGTGTACACGAATGTATCCGGTTTGCCATCGCTTCCCTTACGGAAATGTACGGTAGTGTCCAGGGTATTCGGGAAACAGTTGGTAAACATCCATGCCAGCTTCGCATTCTTCAGAAGCTTCTGTACACGGAGAATCTCCTTTTCCACTGCATTCGAACGGAACAGGCGGTTGGATATTTCCGGGCGGTTATCTTTCTGAATGGCATCTGCCGGACATACATGCATTTCCGTCATACGGTTGGAAGCTTGCAGCTGGCCACCGCAGAGAAGCATACCCGCCAGCATACCTGCACTGATATATTTGATTTGTTTTTTCATGATTACTTCTTCTTTTTAAATTCATTAGAGAAAGAGTAAGGGAAATCGCTTTCTTTCGTACCACGTTGCTGATTGGGTTTGGCATCCATCTTGAAAGAAATGGTAGCGCCATTCATCAGGTCCTGATGAGTCAGGTAGTTTTTGGTGTATTCCTTGCCGTTCAGTGTCATTGATGAAATGTAACGCTTGTCGTCTCCGTTATTCGGGGCGGAGATGGTTACTGTCTTTCCGTTTTCCAGATGCAGTTTCATCTCTTTGAAGTAAGGAGTACCTAGGACATACTCATCCGTACCGGGGCATACCGGATAGAAGCCCATTGCCGAGAATACATACCAGGCAGAAGTCTGGCCGTTGTCCTCATCACCGCAATAACCGTCGGGAGCAGGGGTATAAAGTTTGTCCATCACTTCACGAATCCAGTGCTGCGCTTTCCAGGGTTGGCCGGAATAGTTGTACATATAAAGCATATGCTGGATCGGCTGGTTGCCATGTGCATAGTTGCCCATGTTCATAATCTGCATTTCACGGATTTCATGGATAACGGCTCTGTAATAGCTCTCATCGAATATCGGAGGCAGAATAAATACGGAATCCATCATCTGGTTGAAGCCGTCTTTACCACCCATCAGGTCGATCAGACCTTGAGGATCGTGGAATACCGACCAGGTGTAATGCCAGCTGTTACCTTCTGTGAAAGCATCTCCCCATTTCAACGGGTTGAACGGAGACTGGAAGGTGCCGTCTTCATTCTTGCCACGCATCAGTTTGTGTTCGGGGTCATACAGATTCTTATAGTTCATTGCACGCTTGGCAAAGATTTCAATCTCTTTTTTCGGTTTCTTCAAGGCTTTGCCGAGTTGGTAGATACACCAGTCATCATAAGCATACTCCAGTGTGCGGGCTGCATTTTCATTAATACCTACATTATAAGGAACGTATCCCAACTTGTTATAATACTCATGTCCTAATCGTCCGGTAGAACCCACTTTCGGATGCACAGCATTCGCTCCGTGTTTCACGGCTTCCCACAACGTCTCAATATCGTATCCTTTCAATCCTTTCAGGTAAGCGTCGGCAACTATGGAAGCAGAGTTGTTTCCAACCATACAACCTCTATGGCCGGGGCTCGCCCATTCCGGCAGGAATCCGCTTTCCTTGTAGGTGTTCACTAATCCTTCCTGCATCTTCGTATTCATGGATGGATACATCAGGTTGAGGAATGGGAAAAGACAACGGAATGTATCCCAGAAGCCGGTGTCGGTAAACATATAGCCCGGAAGTACTTCACCGTTATAAGGGCTGTAGTGCATAACGTCTCCTTTGGCATCTATCTCATAGAAGCTTCTGGGGAACAATACCGAACGATACAAGCAGGAGTAGAATGTACGCAAATGGTCGATATCATCGTCTTTCACTTCGATACGTCCCAGAACGTCGTTCCATACCTTGCGGCCTTTCGCTGCAATCTGTTCAATGTTGTCCGTACCCAGCTCTTTCAGGTTCAGTTCAGCCTGTTCGGGGCTGATGAAAGAAGAAGCTACACGCACATTCACCTGTTCGCCCTTGCGGGTTTTGAAACCGATCAGTGCACCGGCATGATTGTCTGTCGCTTCCAGTTTGTTGGTGTCAATCACACCACTGGCTACGGCAGCCGTATAAGTAAACGGTTTGTCGAATACCAGTACAAAGTAGTTTTTAAAGTTGGCAGGAACACCACCGCTGTTTTTAGTAGTATAGCCGATGATCTTGTTCTCCGAAGGGATCACTTTCACAAACGAGCCTTTATCGAAGGCGTCTACCACTACATAAGAGTGGTCGTTTTCGGGGAAAGTGAAACGGAAAGCAGCGGCTCTCTCTGTCGGAGCAATCTCCGTCACTACATCATGGTCGGCAAGATATACCTTATAGTAATAAGGGGTAGCCGTTTCAGCTTTGTGAGAGAACCAACTGGCACGCTGGTCCTGATTGAATACTGCTTCACCGGTGACCGGCATGATAGCAAATTGACCGTAATCATTAATCCAGGGACTTGGCTGATGGGTTTGTTTGAATCCTCTGATCTTGTCAGCGTCATACGTATAGGCCCATCCATCGCCCATTTTACCAGTCTGCGGAACCCAAAAGTTCATTCCCCAGGGTAGCGCAATGGCGGGGTAAGTATTTCCGGTAGATAGTGCGTGCTTCGACTGCGTACCAACCAGCGGACTAACATAGTCCACTGGGCCGGTAATTGTTTTTGCAGTCATACTCCATGCACTAAGTAACGTAAAAGCGAATAGAGCTAGTTTCTTCATGGTATTCTTGTTTTATTTAATCAGTTTTCCTTCAAGCATCTTGATAAAATATCCACCTACAACGGAACGTGCCTGGAAGCCTCTCTGATTCGGTTCATCCGTAAATACCCAGTCGGACATCGGAACGCGGTTAGGTGTTACGTTCATAAACAGATATACCGGTTCAATAAATTTCTCAAAGGTAGCTTTGTCGTCAGCCAATGTAGCGGTCCACATGATCCAGTCGGTTTTTGTGTATGTTTCACGGTTATCCAACGGAAGACCATATTTATTTTGCTTCGAAAGATAGTAAGCTATTTCCGTTTCTGCAACATTTTTAGGGAAGATTTGCAGATTCAACAGTTTATCCCACACCAAGTTATATTTCTGGCTCCATGTTCCCGGTTTGTCAAATGTCAGACGATAGTGGTCGCCATCATCCGCCATTTTCACCCATTCGGCAGCCATTTCTTTTGCTTTCTGTGTGTACTTTTCAGCCACCTCTTTTTTGCCCAGCATATCTGCCAGATAGCCATAAGAAGCAACACCCATGATCGCTTTGATAGAAAGGTTGGCATTGTGTGCGAAGTGACCTGCAAAGTCATCGGTACAAAGTTGGTTGGCCGGATCCAGTCCGTACTCTACCAGATAGTCTGTCCATGTAGTCAGTGTTTCCCAATGTTTCTGTGCATATTCTGCATTACCTTCCACCTTTGCAATAGCAGCAGCCAACACTACCATATTACCTGATTCTTCTATTGGCATGTCACCGCCATAAGTCTGGCCGTTAGCCAATGGATAAGTACCTATATCATGCGCAGCAAACGGTTTTTCCCATTTTCCGCTTTCGCTATAATAGAAAATATGGTTCATGGTAGCTTTCACCAGTTCCGGGTTATAGTACAAAAGCAACGGAGCTCCCGGATAAGTCAGGTCAACTGTTCCGATAGAACCATTACTGAAGTTTTCTTTAGAAAGGAATACGAGGTCACCGTTCGGAGCTTCTACCAATTTATGAGCAGCCAATGCCTGACGATAGGCCAATGCACAAAGTTCGGCATATTTACGTCCACCGGCAGCAATCGCTTCTTCCATCATTTTCTTGTCGAAAGCGGCACAGTTCTTCATCTGCGTCTTGTATTCTTTTTCTGCTTTTTGGAATTGGGATACAATCGTTTCATTACCCTGACGGTTCCAGTAAGGACGCAGGTTATCGCCAAAGTATTGGATAGAATAAATATCATCGTATCCGATCAATAAATGCCCATCAGCTTTTTGTGTTTCGCCTAATGAGCGTACCAAAGCCAGTTTATCATAACCATTCGTGGTAGGAGCTTCCAACTTATTAGCTACAAAGCTCTTACGCAGTTCTCTGCCATCGCCGATTGCAGATGTGCTGTTTTCTTTTTCAGCAGCCAGATAGAAATGTCCCCAATCGATACGTACATCGTCGCCTTTCTTCTTCAGGATTTCCTGATTACGGCTTCCGGTACGAAGGAATAACAAGTCGCCGTCAGTAAAGCTGTCGGCCACAGATTCCTGGTGAGGTTGGTCGATTGCCCATTGCGGAGATGCTTCGAAATACAATTCAACCTGATGTTTCTTGCCGTCATTGGAAGCTACTTCATAAGAAATATAGTTGACCGGACGTGACAACAAATCCAGATTATCCATAAACATAGGAGCGGTAAATGTCAGTTTCAAATCTACCGGACCGCAAGTAAAGGTATAATAAGTCTGCATAGGTTGTACGTCTGCAGATGTTTGTTGTGCTGTTTGATGGAAAGAACGATAACCGTCCAGTTCTACCAACAATCCGAAATCCAGTAATCCGTTTCCTACACGATTACGGCAATAGCCGGCAATCAGGTTCTCACCCGGTTTCAAAGAAGCTACCACTTCTTCGGGCAGCTTCACTCTCTCGTTCTTTTTGCAAGCATTACCTGTATCTACCACTTTGATGCCGTTGATATAGATGATAGCATCATCGTCGTGAGAGAATTCCAGATATACATTCTTTCCTGTCAAGTCTTCCTGAATATCAGCTACCCGGCGTACCCAGATAAATTCTTCACCCCACTGGGTCTTGGCTGTATGTTCATTCTCCATGGTTCCGAAAGCAGCTTCGCCTTCTTTCCATGCTTTATCATTGAATCCGGCATTCTGCCATCCGTCAGCAGGCTGTTGAGTGGTATACTTTCCTGTCCAGCTACCTTGTTCGGATGTCTTTACCAAAGGACGTAGTTCCAGTTCTTCCGTTCCCATGAAACGGTAAGTTTGTCCGTCTACTTTAGCAACTCCCAGCAAAGGGAAGTCCTTACCAGTCCAATGTTTCACGGAGCCATCATACAGATTGTCAGTAGTAGACCATGCACTGGTGTAAGGGTCAATCGTCACCAGCGGGTATGCCGGAGCACGTAATTCATTTTTCTCGTGCTGTTCTATCTGGGTCTCACAGCTACAAAGTACAGAAGCTGTTCCCAGCAACAGCATCATCAGTTGTTGTTTCATAATTTAAATCACCTGTTTTATTTAATCTATTTTACCATTCTATGGATACATTCACTCCGGCAGGATCGTTCTCGAAACTCAATAAAAGAGTTTTTGAAGATTCATCCCATTCCGGCTGTTCCGTCTTTCCGTTTACCAGAACTTTCCCGGGCTTGCGCGGTAAGAGGATTCTTGATACATTCGTCGTATGTAACGGACTCTTAGCTACAAATGAGTAGCTCTGCTTCCCTACCTTCTCATCGTAAATACGAGAAGCTCCGCAAAGTACCTTTGCTTTCACCTTACCGGATACTTTACTCAAGTCATACAAATATCCCTGTTCACCGGGATTAATCTGTTTCACGGTCAGTACCGGCAGGTCTTTGTCGAATAAATCGATATACAGTCCCGACAGTTGCAAAGGCTCTTTAGAAGAACTTTCATCCATTACTGCCGCGATTGTATAAGGCCCCCGTTCTACTACAAAATTGTTTTTGATTTCTATCTTTTTACCTGTTTGGTTCAGATAGGCGGATGCAATCGTTTCAAAGTATTTGCGGTCGTTTCCGTTCTTCAATACAAAATGCTTCGGGTCTTCGCGCATGACAATCACAGTGCCTTTGCCGGAACGGTATGTTCCATCACCGGGAGTGCGGGACAAGCCCATTGCCTCAAACAGATGTTCCGAAGGGGCTTTGTAGGTGTTTCCTTCTGTATTCCACCATTCCAAAACCATTTGATAAGGATCGACATCTTCTCCGCAATACACCAGTGTCCCTCCCTTTTTAACCCAGTCTGCCAAATAGTTATGGTATTCCGGCTTCATTGGTTTCATGTTCGAGTAGGACATTACGAGTACCTGAAGTCCTTTGAAAGTTTCTTGAAACGGAGTATTCTCCATGTGTACCAGTTCCACCGGAATTCCTCTTTTTAATAATGGCAAAGTTTGTCCATAGAAGCTGGAGAATTGCGGATCGTCATATCCGTTATGATCCGGGAAGCGCTGGAACATCAGCGAATTTGCCATTAATACCCCAATGCCGTGCGTACCGTTGATCTGCTTGTCAGAGGTGCGAATATCATTCAGTGTATTAATCATCACCTGCATTTGCGTGGAGTATGAGCGTGGGATGCGTTCTTTCTGATCGGTTCCGGCTATCCGGTATAATCCCTGATAAATACGGTCCGGCCAGGGCATCACTTCATAAGTATCTACCATCGGGTACATTAGTTGTGCAGCAAAAGTGGCCTGATAATTTATCTTATAGTCCAGCCAGTCTTTGGCACGGTCTTCAATCGGATCGGTCAGGAAATACATTTTGCGGTTCAAAGGAGCGGTCATGGATTTCATGCAGCCATATTCGAGAAAGGCATTCTCGAATACACGTTCTTTCTTTACACCGTTATAGAAATTCGGTTCACGGGCAGTACCCGTCCATACCTGTGCTATGTAGCCGTCTACACAGTCCAATGAAGCCAGACTGGCTTCCGGGCTTACAATTTGCCAGGAAGTGTAGTTAATCAAAGAGTGAGTGGGCACATAGCATTTCACATCCAGCCCTTTCGATTTACCGTATTCTTTGGCATAAGTAAATATCTTATCCAGTGCATGATAGTAGAGGTGATATTTCAACTTATTGGAAAGGTAAGTATTCTCGGGAGATTCATGTTGAGGTCTCCAGGGGAAATTATAATATTTCTGCCATTCAGACTTGAAGGCTTCGCTATATCCGCCACGCATCCAGAATTCCGGTTCCTCCAGATAGATAGAAGTAATTCCGGCATCAATCACCCGCTTTATCTGCGTTTCCTGCATATAACGAATAAAACTTTCGGTAGGTACAATGTAGGGTATCAAGTGTCCGTGAGCTATCTCGTTTCCGTTACGATCCCGTTGACCTTCTTTCAGGTGACCGTCTATTCCATCCCATTTGCCGAGGAAATAGTCTTGATAATCTCCCCATGCCACTCCAGTCATAAATTGTGTCTGATATCCCTTGTCTCTCCACGACTGAACACGCTGTTCAAAAGAAACGCCCTTTTTATCGAGTGTGCCATATACCATCGTAGCATCGGCACGCACATCTGTTTCCGGTTTCCAAGGTTCGGCTGTTTGAAAAGTTGTTTTCGCTTCCTTGCCGTTAACCGCTTGAGTTTGAGCAAAGGAAACATTATTACCGGTTAATAAAAGGCTGAATATAATCAGTAGTTGTTTATTATTCATTTTCACGTGGTTCTGTGTCGTTTTCTATTTACTTCTTAGCCGGGAATAAAAGCATCAATGCCGGTATACCGGAAGCAGAGTAGCTATCTATTTCCGCACCTGCCGGCAACTTCTTATAGTATTCGCCTCCACACACATTTCGCGTCTCATCTCTGTTTGCCCAACCTGTTTTGATGGTATGTTTCAGGAACGGAAGATATTGGGTTTGTCCGCAATCATATACTAACCATGCCATGTATTCAGCAAAGATGGCAGTATAGATTCCCTGTTCAATACCACTTTCGAAAGGTAGCACTTTATGTTCTGCTGACATATCTTTCACTGTATAGTCTGCTGCCAGAATAGCATTGTCCAGATAACGTTTCTCTCCAGTTGCCTTATAAAGCAATATGGATGCACCGATAAAGGTTGCCTGGTTGTAGACATGCGCTTTCCACGCGGGATTGCCATTTCCATGACGGCTATCAGCGATCTTTCCAGTTTCTTTATCCAGCAGATTTTCCACTCCCCATTCGTAGATTTCTTTGCCTTTGGCAAGATACTGAGCCTTCGTCTGATAATCCGGCCGTTTGCTGGTCGATTCTTTTCTGTTTTCAGGCACGTTATTGTAGAGGGTTAATGCTGCCACCACTGTCGGAAAGTTAATACATGCCATCTTTCCATCACCGAATTTATTCGGTTTCGGATTCCGAATAGGTTGCCATTGCCAGAACATACCTCCGTTTTCTTTGTCATACGAACCGGTATCACCCACCTTTTCCGAACCATACCACACACGTTTGAAACTGGCTTCCGAGAGTTTCAGATATTCATCCACTCCAAAAAGCTCGTATGCACGCGCCAGACTGATAGTCCACCACATGATATCATCATAGATGAACCAGCCGGTGTTTTCGTTGTTATCATCAAAATCAAACTGGCAATATTGTGCTTTGTTTCCTGCAAAGATTTTCTCGCAAAGTGCTTTATACTCACGAGTCTTCTTTTTGTCTTTCTGTGCCTTTGCCAGTTTATAAGCATTCATCGCCATGTCCCAATAAATAGGCTGACACCAGATAGCCGCCGCTCCATTACCGCGGTCAACAGCGCTTGGATAAGAGGAACTTGTTTTATAAATATATTTACTAGAGTCTAGTAGGGTATTGTTAAATCCTTCGTAAGCTGCCCATACATCTTCGTTAGTATATGCGTGCTTCTTCTGGTTTGCTTTTCCTAAATTGCCGACTGCCCATATAGTAGTTGATGCTCCCAATAGTAGTGTCAGAGCCAAAAGAATTTTGCTTTTCATGATAGTTTATAAGTTTATAGTATTTTTCCTGTTACAAAGATTGCAGAAATAGCTGAAAAAAAACAATAATATTTATTCAATAAAGAACAAATACAGACCAAAACGCTTTTCTGCAATAAAAATATAGGATTAATAAAGGGTTATTGGAGAATAATTTCCCCTCATTCTGCCTTACGACAGAGATAAGGGGAATATTTAATCTACCTATTGAAAACTCATCCTGGTAAACAATTATTTGTTATCTGAAATAGCTGTAGATTCAACCCATTGCCAGTTATCACCAACTAATGTTGCCGTATGACCTTTCACACCTGTTATTGTCCTGGTAGCACTTTGAGTAGGCTGATCGCCTTTCACTTCAAAATCCCAAGCATCTACCAAATCCGCATTATCGGCATTTATACCTTCTTCATTTCCCATATAAGAAGCATATACCTGATTTTCTGTCCGGTTTGTTTTCCAGATACGTATCTTCTTTATGTAACCGGAGAACCATTCATTACGATTTCCACTATTGTCCATCATACAGAATCCAGTCATGTGAATCTGATTAGCTATGGATTGTTTATTGATATATGTTCTCCAAGATTCACCCACACGGATGATTTCACCTTGTCTCGTACCATCAATCATGGAATAACATTTCACATCTGTCGGAGTGTCAAATCCCGGCAACCCCTTATCCCTGAACAAGAATGCATAATGTGTCCAACGATCTTTGGTCCAGTTGTCCGATTTCTTCCATCCCGGCTCCCACTCTTGAGGATTTGAATGATTATCATCTTGCCAATGGGCAACCATCGTTCTCAACAATCCCTTAGTGCGATCCTGTGCACGCCATCCGCTCCAATAAGGATCGTTTGTCATCGTAGAAAGAAAAGTACAGTTATCTTCTCCATCTTTATTACAATATTCTTTAATGTTCACCCAAAGTTCTATCGTGAATGCTTGATTATCATCCTCTCCAAACTTCACATAATCCTCGCTATAACCAAAATCTATATATGAACCTGCATTTCCATCTACAAACAGATTCCAGGTAATCTGGCTGTTATCCGGCCATGCAGAGTCTTCTACTTCTTCCACTTTCTTATCGGCGGCAGCAATAGCCTCATCATAGATTTCCTGCGTCATATCTGTAATGGAACCGGATTTGATTCTTTCAGCCAGACTTTCCAGGTCTTGAGCAGCGCTCTCCAAAACTGATTTATTATCAACCGGATATTGGCCCTGATGATTTCCCCACTTCGTGTCATCATTAACGATTGTAAGTATTTCATCCGCTTTAGCCAGCAAATTATTAATATATTGTTGTGCTTCCGGAGACAGATTATAGTATTTTGAATTCTTAAACTCATCAATAGCCTTATTTACCTCTGCTACAGCAGCTTCCAGAGTTGTTTCATCCAGTTCTTCCCCGCCTTCTACCCGCTCAATCAAGGCATCCAACTCGGCAATGGCAGCATTCAATACATCCTTTCCGGTTTCGGGATAGGTGCCGGGAGCAGTTCCGTAGGTTGAATTTTTCAATAAATAGTTTAATGATGTACGGTTCTCTTGCAGGATACTCAATTGTGTATCTGTTATATACTCGTCTTCAATATCATCACAAGCGGTAAATATCCCTGCCAGACAAGAAATCAGGAGGAAAGAGAGAAGCATTGCTCCCTCTCTCCATTTATTAGTTAAACATTTCATGTTTTTCATCGTTTTTACATTATTATTCAACAATACGTTGCCACTCGTAAGTACCGATAATCTTAGCAGTATGACGGCCTGTCAGGTCTATTACTTCATTACCCGAACCGGAAGGTTTGGTGGTGAAATCCCATGCTGCCGCCAAGTCTTCTTCTTTACCAGTCACTTCAGCCGTCCCATTATAAGAGCTCTGGATATATTCGTTATCCTTTGCACTTTTCCAGATACGGATTTTCTTCATATAGCCGGCAAAACCTTCTTCAAACAGATTATCACTGGTACGCATATACCGTCCGAAAGCAGTCATTGGTGTGTTATAGCTGGCATAGTTGCTGGAATTATAGAATCTGCTGCCAACACTTCCCTCGGTTGTTTTCATTTCTCCATTCACATACAACTTCGCACGATATTCCGGACTACCCGGCAAACCTTTGTCGCTGTACACAAACAGGAAGTGTTGCCATTCTCCATCTTCCGGTGCCTTTAATGACGGTTCACAAATATTTCCTCCTGTTTCACCCCAAGTTGCACGATAAATTCCACCATCGTCTTTGCGCCAATACATCATCCAGCCATTGCGCCATCCATCACCGCCCATGTAGGTAGAGAGGAACACATTCTGGTCTTTTCCACCACCTTTGGTTACTTTCACCCAGAACTCGACAGTAAAGGCTTGATTTCCTTCGGTTCCGAAATTCACATATTCTTCGCTACGTCCGAAATCAATGTAAGAACCACCATCTCCACGTCCATCCACAAACAGTTCAGCCGGCGTAGTTTCAGCATCTTCTGTACGGATCGTGCTTTCAAACTGTTCTATAGCTGCCTCGGCTTCTGCCACATAGCGTTGTTTCTCACTTTCTGACGGAGCAGGTTTCTGATATTTGATTAGAAGTACTGCACGATTAGCATCATCTATCGCATCTGTCAGAATAGCCCGACTTTCGGTGGAATACTGTCCCTTTTTATCTCCGTATTCCGAATTTTGCTGCAAATCGGTCATGTCAGCAATCAATGCATCCAGTTGGTCGATATAGGCATCCTCTATTTCAGGAGCTGCAGTATACTCGTCATGTGTTTCTTCAGAACAAGCCGCCAATTGAAGTGTCAGTACCATGCATAACACATAATACCACATTTTCCAATTTGAATATTTCGTATTCATTATTCTTCTTTTTTATGGGTTACAATTATTTATCTGCCGGAAACAATAACATCAATGCCGGTATTCCGGACGCACTGTAGCTGTCGATAGTAGCACCTTCTATCTGCGCCTTATGGTATTCGCCACCACACAGATTACGTGTCTGATCGCGATTAGCCCAGCCATAATTAATATTACGCTTCAAAAATGGTAAGTACTGTGTCTGACCACAATCGTTTACCAGCATAGCCATGTATTCCGCAAAGATAGCGGTATAAATACCCTGTTCCACTCCACTCTCAAACGGCAATAAATCGTAGGTTGCAGACATGGTATTCATCGTATAGTCGGCTCCCAGAACCGCATTATCCAAATATGTTTTCTCTCCGGTAGCTTTATAGAGCAATAGCGAAGCTCCGATAAAAGTGGCCTGATTGTACACATGGTCTGACCATGCCGGATTTCCTTCGCCATGCTTACTGTCGGCTACTTCTCCAGTATTGCTGTCCACCAGATTCTTCACAGCCCATTCATAGATTTCTTTTCCTTTTGCCAGATAAGCATCTTTTGTTTCATAATGCGGACGGGTAAAGTTACCGTACTCATTACTCCAGCTTTCCGGACTCGGATCTGCCACACGGTCAGCAGGAACATTGTTGTAGAGAGTCAATGCAGCCACTACAGTGGGGAAGTTGATACAAGCCATCTTGCCGTCGCTGGCTACATTCTCATTCGGATTGCTGATAGGCTGCCATTGCCAGAACATACCTCCACCCAAATTCTTTTCAGGATCTGCATACGAACCCGTATCACCGACCTTTTCCGAGCCATACCACACACGTGCAAAACTTGCTTCTGCCAGACTGCGATACTCGTCTACTTTAAACAATTCATAAGCACGCGCTAAAGTAATGGTCCACCATTGGATATCATCATAGATAAACCAGCCGGTGTTCTCATTATTATCGTCAAAATCAAAGTTTGCATAATGCGCTTTATTTCCGGCAAACAAATCATCGCACAACTGCTTGTATTTGTTTTCTCTTTCCGTATCCCCTTCCGCTTTTGCAAGTTTATAAGCATTCATCGCCATGTCCCAGTAGATAGGTTGGCACCAGATAGCGGCAGCTCCGTTATTACGGTCTACAGCAGCAGTATAAGCGGTACTTGTTTTATAAATATTCTTATCGGGGTCCAGCAAGTAATCATTAAATGCCTCATAGGCAGTCCAGGTATCTGCATTGGTATACTCCGGGACAATCTCATAATCCGGCGTATACGGCTTTGCCTGCTTATCCTCATTGCAAGAGGACATACAAAAGACACCGGACATGAGACAAACTGCAGAGAAAATATATTGTTTCATCATAATTTCTATTTTATAATCAGTATTTAGAATCCTGTATTCTGAACCAAGTTCTTATTAATATCAATCTCACCCTGTGGTATCGGGAAGAAATACTGACGGTCAAAAATACGTTTTACAATCTCCGTACGTTTGAAGAATTCATTTCCGTCATAATTGACATTCATTCCATGAATTGCCTTGTTGAAGTATTCATTTGCCAATCCCCAGCGACGTACATCAAAATAACGGCAGTTTTCGAAACTCAATTCGACGCGTTTCTCCTTGCGGATCAGTTCCATGACCTCATGCGTTGTAGTCGGTTTAGACAGATTGACTGTCTCACCATATCCCGGAATACCTGCGCGCTTACGAATCATATTCATATAAGTCCAGATATCTTCATGAGTCGGATTAACATGTGCCAGTGCTTCGATATAGTCAAAATAAATATTAGTCAGACGCAAGAGTACACAAACCAAGTTTTGGTTACGATCGCCGGAATCCATACATTTACGTACCAGATAGCCTGTAGGAGTATAGTCATTGCTACCCTGTTCCTTACCACAACTTCCACTATAAGTGAAATCTACTACATAACCGCCTTCTGTCCCCTCAAACCATTTTGAATTGCTAAAGGTGATGTCTGCATAGAAACGAGGTTCACGATTGACATACATCATTCTGGTTCCTACTGGTGCATATAATATACCGTCTGTTCCTTTGTATTCTGTTGTTGAAACTCCTTCTTCCACATAATTAGATTTTCCATTGATAACCGGAGTGATACCATCGGCACTATAACCTGAAATAGGAGATTCCCCATTTGACATGAAATAAGCATCTACCATCTCCTGTGTTGCTCCCAACAAGCTGCCCCCTCTATAGTTACTCGTATTGCCGGATCTATTCGGCATACGGTCATACTGCATGGTCCCGGCTGCATTATCCAGACGATAGAAAATCATCTCTTTATTGTTACCCATTTCAGAAAACAGGGTTCTCACTGCACGACGATAAGATTCCGTCGGGCTGAATCCTTCGGAATCCGGGCCGGAAACAGAAACACCGTCCTTATTGGTATACATCAGATGATAACGGCTGCCATAATTAGAGAAGAATGTGTTACATTCATCAATCACTCTCTGCCAGTTGGCACGTTTGGTAGCTTCATCCGGTCTGCTGGGAAATAGTTTTGTTCCATCATTATTAGCCAAATCAGAATAATAGGTACTTTCTCCATTAAACAACCAGCTGGCACGATAAGTCAATGCCTCGATGATAAATGCCTGTGCAATCGCTTTGTCAATACGACCATATCCGGACACCTTATCGGTAGAAGCATCATCCAGCAAACCGTCGTTTTGCGCACCTTTCAGTTCTGATACGATAAAATCGAAACACTCATCTACCGTATTACGCGGGAGTTGCAACTCGTCACTCGGAGTATCCATCGCAAAGTCCTTTTCAAGTAAAGGAACCGGGCCATAAGTACGCACTAAATAAAAATAGTAGATAGCCCGTAAAGCTCTAGCTTCTGCTTTCCATTGATTTCTTTCCGTAACAGTCAACGGTGCCTGATCTACATTTTCTGTAAATACTGCAGCTTCATGGATACCTGAAAACCAGCTCTTCCAGCGATATAATACCATCGTTCCTTCGGTAGCATCAATAGAGTTGTTATTTATCAGTTTCCCTTTATTGTCTGGCCATTCTGCTTCGTCGCTAGAGCCGGTCCAGGGACCGGGAGTACGGTACAGACTGGTTTCATGTACCTGACGTTGGTTAAATTCATCCGGTAAGAATGTGTATACGTTCGAAAGATACCGCAAGGCTCCATCTCTGGTTGTGAAAATCTCTTTGAGTGACAAACGGTCATCAGGCACCTGGTCAAAATAGTCATTACAAGATGTCGTCAAGAGACACGCCAGCAAACTAACGATTATATAATTATATTTTTTCATTATCTTTTTGTTTAGAATGTGAAATTAATACCAACTGAATAAGAGGTCGTATTTGGATAAGAAGCACCATTATCGGTATTCAACTCCGGATCCCACAATTTGAAACGACTCAAGGTGAACAGGTTAGTTCCCATTACATATACGGCCGCATTCTTCAGATGAACTTTATTCACCCAAGGTTTCGGCAGGTTATAAGATACCTGCAATGTCTTCAGACGCAGGAAGTTCATGTTACGTACCCACCAGGTACTCTTCTGAAAGTTATTAATACTACTGGTTGTTTCACTTCCATAAGACAGACGCGGATAAAAGGCATTCTGATCCGGATTTTCCTCTGTCCAACGGTCACCAATGTTAGAGTAGAGGTTACCGCTACCACCACCGCCGTTAAACGGATTAATACTGCTACCGTTCAAAACACGTTCGGCTCCTGCTACGCCCTGGAACATCATACCTACTGACAGGTCTTTCCAACCTACGGTAAATCCGAAACCATAAACAGTTGTCGGCACATCCCCACGGGAAATGTAAGTCTGGTCGTACGCATCAATCTGACCATCATTGTTCAAATCCTTGTATTTGATATCTCCCGCCTTTACAGTGCCAAACTGTGAAGCAAATGGTTTGGGAGTGATTGCTTTATTGGCATCCGACAACGATTCCCAACGTGCCATATCATCTATTTCAGCTTGAGTGAACAGTCCTTCGGCCACATATCCTTTCACTCCATTGATGTTACGTCCATACTGGTTCATCCATTCGTATTTCTGTTCCGGCAGTTCTCCCTGAATCCATTTATCCTTATTAAAGGTGATATTACCACGAAGCGCAAGTACCCAGTCTTTATTAATACGCTTGTTATACTCTATCGTTCCATCGAACCCTTTATTTTCTATGATACCAATATTTCCATAAGGAGCAGATGTATTGTATCCCAGGAATGAAGGTATAGAATGCTCACGCTTCAACAGGATGTTTTCACGACGTTCCTTAAACAAGTCGAATACAATAGACAGGTCGTCATTAAACAGTTTAATATCAATACCCAAGTCTTGCTTACGAGATTCTTCCCAAATCAAGTCAACAGCCATATTCACTGTTTCATAACCAGACCATTTGGTACCATTCGGTCCGAATTTATAACCATAATCGCCATTCTCTTTCATCTGGTCCAGATACATAAAACGACGGTCGGAAACTTCACTATTACCTACTTTACCATCCGTATAGCGTATCTTCAGGAAAGAAACAGCTTTTGACAGCGGTTGCCAGAATTTCTCGTTTGAGATAACCCAACCCACACCAAATGCAGGGAAAGTTCCGAAACGATGTTTGGGCGAGAAGTTCTCGGCACCGTTATAACCGATGTTGAATTCTGCAAAATAACGGTCTTTCCATGAATAAGTAGCACGACCGGCAATACCCATCATACGATAAGGAATCGCATCTTCCAGTGTTCCTTTCGGATACAACAGCTTGGATTGCTGGTTGAACAGGAACAGTGCACTGACACGATGATCGTCATTGAACGTCCGGTCATAATTCAGGGAAGCTTCCAGGTAAGTTTTCTTATTACCACTTGTTTCCTGTGTATAGCTCAACACGTTACTTCCTTCATAAATACGTTGCAAAATGGGTTGTCCGTCCATATCGTAAGGAACACTGGTATCCAGGAAGTTATAAGTAGACTCTGCACGGTCCTGATGTACATGTATCTCATTGTACACGTCGAACGCGTACATGGCAGTCAATTTCAGCCCTTTAGTAAGCATATCCAAATCCTGTGTGATACGTAGATTAGAATAGATCTGATTTTTCGTCAGGTTATCATATCCACGACGGGTAGCTTGTGAATAAGGGTTATTAAAATTGTTGTTAGTTGAAGTTCCCGGCACATAGGCTTCTCCGTTGACAAAGAACATCTTTGGATATTCAACCGGTGAAATTGACATTGCCGCATTATACAAATCAGCAGAAGAGATAGCCGGATAGTTTCCTTCTCCCAAATAACCTTGCGCACCGATCTCCACTTTAGTAGTAGGAGTCACATCAATATTTAGATTAGTGGTAAAGTTATAACGGCTATATTTCATTTTGGAATCATAGGTGTTGATATTCTTATCAGTCACCGTCATACCTGTTTCATTGAAGTAGCTGACTGACGCATAATAAGCGACCTTTTCACTACCACCCCGCACATTTACATTCACACGGCGATTGTGTCCCCAATCATTAAAGATTTCCTTCAACCAATCTACGTTCGGATACAAATAAGGATCTTTGCCGGCAATCGTATTACGAATTTGGTCTTCCGTATATTTTGTAGCAATACCGTCATTACGCATTGCCTCGTTAGCTGCATTCATATAAGTGATACCGTCTGCCAAATCAACCATCTTCGTGAAACGGGTAAACGATTCATAATAATCCGCGCTCACTGTCGGTTTCCCCACCTTTCCCGGTTTGGTTTTAATCAGAATCACACCATTAGCGCCTCGCACACCATACACAGCCGTTGCCGATGCATCTTTCAGTGTTGTCAACGATTCAATGTCTTCCGGATCGATGTCGTTGAACGAACGTTCCACTCCATCCACCAATACCAGCGGAGAAGAAGTGTTGGGAGTAGAAATACCACGAATCCAGATATCAGCGGCATCTTTACCCGGTTCTCCCGTACGTTGCACGGCTACAACACCGGCCAAACGACCTGCCAACGTTGTAGTTAAACTGGCAGAAGGTGTTTTAATATCCTCCATCTTCATAGAAGACTGTGCACCGATATTACTTATTTTACGCTGGGTACCATAACCAACAATCACAGTCTCTTCCAACTCGTTCACCTGTTCTTCCAAAGCCACATCGTAAATATTGGTAGAAGCATTCGTCCGTATTTCTGAAGTTTTGAAGCCGATATAAGTAAATTTAAGCACTACGCTTTTCTTGGTTACGAATATCTCATACAAACCATCCATATTGGTAATCGAACCGTTCGCATCTCCATCCACGGTAACGTTCACTCCAATAAGCGGTTCTCCTTTTACATCAGTAACACGTCCCGTTATTTTCCGTTTATTCTGTTGCTGTTCATTAGGAGCCGGTGCTTTTCCGGAAATAAAGATTTGTCTGTCAGAAATCCGATAAGTACATGAAGTACCCTCGAAAAGTTCAGAAAGAATTTCTTCTATCTTCTTATTCTTACTGTCGATAGACACCTTGCGATCTAAGTTCACAGCATCATCTAAGTAGAAGAAAACAAATTGACTACTTTTCTCTATCGTTTTAAGCACTTCTCTCAACGTCGAGTTATTAACGCTGACCGAGAGGGTCTTAAATTGAGAATAATTGTTGTAACTTGCGAAAGAGTAGTCTATTCCGAGAAGTAAAAAACAAAGGAATAGCCCGAGAACCTTACTCTTCCGTTCTCTAATTGCATTTTTCATATTAAACATGTTAAAAATTTCTCATAATATTATTTCTGTGTCTAAACATTCTTGGGCACACACGTCCCAGCTAGATGATAGCGTGTATCATCCACTCTCTACAAAAATTACCATAAAATTCAGGAATTAGATTTATTCTTTATCTTATTTTTTCATATCTATTTCTTTACGACTCGATACGTTTTATATTGTTCATCATAGGCATAAGAGATTGGTGCAACAAAGGTTAATCCATTAATTACTGTTTCAAAGTTGTCTTTCAAATCGATTTTTCCGGAACATTTTATTTTACTTAGCGCTGGGTCAAATTCTACGTTAATGCCATAATAGGTAGACAGACGTTTCAAAACAATTCCCAAATCAGCACTTTGGAAATAATAGAGCCCGTTCACCCATGATATAGCCTCTTCCACATCTACTTGTGTTATATTTTCCTTTCCATCGGCAGAACTGAACATCTGATTAGGAGCCAGAATGGCTTTTGGAGTCCGCTCTGTCTCCACCTGAACGCATCCTTGTGCCAGCACTACACTCCTTATCGCTTCCGACTCATACGCCGTTACATTAAATTTAGTACCAAGCACTCTGACATTCATATCTTTAGTCCGCACGTAGAAAGGACGGTTTTCATCTCTGGCTACTTCTATGTAAATTTCTCCATCCACATAGATTTCACGTTTGTCTTGTTCAAACTCCACCGGATAAATCACTCTCGTACCGGCATTCACCCAGACTTTAGATCCATCAGCAAACGTCAATACCGAACGTTTTCCGCGTGGAATAACCAATTGGTTATAAGTTGCCGATTTCTCCTTTTGTATACTTTCCTGATTCGTTTTGATTTCTACGGAATCATACGTAATCTCTGTTTCTTTTTCCTTCAAACTCACAACATTATCTTCTGCCAAAATCAACAGAGTTTCTTCCGTCAAAGGCAAATCGGCTTTCGTATTCACAGCAAATGTAGCAATGTCCGGGTCCAGAGCCGAAGAATAGTTCTTCAAAAAGAAGAAGCTTCCCACAAGAATAGCCACACTGGCAGCCGCGCTCAATCCTATTAAGAAATAGTTTTTGCGGCGCGCTTTCTCCTTATTTATATTAGTCGCTTGGATACGAGTCCATAAATCATCCGTTTCCTGATTGGAAAGTACCTCGTCCTTCTCTTTCGAAAAAACTTCCAAATATCTTTTTGCAGCTATATATTCATCGATATTAGAAGGATTCATCTGTTCAAATTCATCCCAGAACTTCTGTGTTTCTTCCGTAGGATAGTTCATGGAAGAAATAAAGAAATCATTCTGAAGAAATTCTTCAAAAGTATATAGGGAAAAATCTGCATGTTTTTGTTCAGAGTTCATTATTTTCATTGTCTTTACGTATGAATAACAGTTGTACTTTCATTTTATACTCACCTTTTTCGAAGTTTTTTCCACTTTTTTTTGATAGGCAGGAAAAATGGGCTGGTTATTCTCTCTTATTTTCTCTTAAATAAGTCCCGGATACGTCCCAAAGCCCGTTGAATAGAATTAGAAACAGACTGATTATTCATGTCTGTCACCTCACTGATTTCATCGATACTCATCTCTTTGATATACCGATAATAAATAATTTCGCGCTGTCTGTCCGTCAATACAGACATCATAGAATGTACGGTTGTCTGAACTAGTTTTTCCTGTTCATTATTAATATATATAGTTTCCGGAGTGGAAGGAGAGTCGTCAACCGTATCTTCCCTCTCACCTATTTTATCAAACGGGAGGGAATCTGTTGTTTTTTTCAGCGCATTAAAAAGAGTGTTTTTCAATGCTACCGTCAAATAGGCTGTAATATTATCTGTTGGAGCTAACTTTGCACGATTCATGTGAATCTTCACAAACACATCATGTATGCAGTCTTTAATTAATTCTTTATCTGAAGTATATAATAATCCGAATCGGAACAGATCTTGTACTGTTTGATTATATATTTGGGTATACGCACTCGAGTCTCCTTCGAGAAACCTTTTCCACAAAAGGGAATCAGAGAGAGTGCGCATATCTGGTTTCATTATAATAAGTATATTGAATTTATAAGGACAAAAATAAAACAATAAATCAAAAAAGCCCATCTTTATTAAAATATTAATTACCGATGGGCTGAACTTTTCTGATTTCACTTCAATGGGCTGGCCTCTACTCCCTCGAAAGTCATCTTTATAGGTTTTATTTTTCCGTCCTTATCAAAGTACATACGGTCAATGCAGGTCACACGAGCGTTTCCATCCGTTTCACCCAATGGATGGCGATGATAAACAATATACCATTCGTCCGCTCCCGGACCTTTCACAACAGAATGATGACCGGCCCCCGTCCCAACGTTGGGATCGAGCTGTAAAATTTTTGCTTCTCTTTTAAAAGGTCCGAATGGTGAGTCGGCAATCGCATAGGCTACGCAATAATCCGGTCCGGTCCAACCGCCTTCCGACCACATAAAATAGTATTTACCGTTACGTTTCAACATGAAAGGCCCCTCTACATATTTTTCGGGAGTTACTTCCTTATAGATGGTACCATCCTCAAATGGTACGATACTCAACAAGTCCGGAGCCAGCTTCACCATATTGCAATGCCTCCAGCCACCATAATACATATAATACTGTCCGTCATCATCTTTGTAAACAAACTGATCGATCGGCTGTGCACCATTTACAAATTTATCAATCAGAGGTTTGCCCAATGCATCCTTAAATGGTCCGGCAGGATTGTCGGCCACAGCTACACCAATACCTCCCAGTTCGTTATTACTTTGAATATCATTCGCACCGAAGAATATATAATATTTGTCATTCGCATGAATCACAGCAGGTGCCCATAAAGCACGTCTAAACCAACTTATATTCTCTTTCGATAACACTTTTGGGTGTTTTGTCCAGTTCACCAGGTCTTTAGAGGAGAAGGCATCCATGAAGGTTTGTTCGTCATAAGGTGCTGAATACGTAGGGTAAATCCAGTATTCATCTCCAAACACAATTCCTTCCGGATCGGCATACCAGCCCGGAAATACAGGATTGCCGCTTGTCTTTGGTTGCTGACCGGCTTTTTGCCCAAATACAGACTGGGAACAACAAATAACACTGAAAAGAATAAGATGTTTTAGTTTCATATAATATCAATTTTAAAGTTCGTGCTACAAAGATGAGAAAAAACAAATAGAAAATTCAATAATAACGAACCAATTAAGGATAAATACTAACCAATCTGCAAAAAAAAGAGGATTTATCAAGATTTTGTGCTTTCTTTACAGTGTCATTATAAAATAAAAAGAGGATTACCATTACCAACTGTACTTTTAGTCATTATTTGTGCATCTTGCCAATCCAAGAAGAAAACAGAGTCGGAAAAAAACGTCTCAAACCATCTGGAACAAAAACTGTTGACAAATAACAAAAACAATTATTCAACAAAGAATAAAAACTGACCACTATTTCCAGTATTTATCATCAAAAGTAACTTTATATGGGACTCTATATAAAAAAAGAAGAGATTTTGCTGTTTTTTGAACGGCAAATTTTCTTTATTCTCTTTTAATTCTATTTTCTTTGCAATATTCCTTCTTATGGGATATCAATTCAATAACTAACTATAATGTATACCATGAACATGAAAAAGAATTTTCTAACAATGCTACTCGCATTGGCTCTATGCAGTTCGACTTTTGCTCAATGGAAACCTGCCAGTGACAAAATCAAGACATCGTGGGGAGAACAGCTTGATCCTAAAAACGTATTGCCGGAATATCCGCGTCCTATTATGGAACGTAGTGACTGGAAAAACCTGAACGGGCTTTGGAAATATGCAATCACCCCAAAGGGGGCTCCAGCACCTGCCGCTTACCAAGGTGATATTCTTGTTCCTTTTGCAGTAGAATCGTCTTTATCAGGCGTAGGAAAAATGATAAACGAGAAAGAGGAACTGTGGTACCAACGCACTTTCGACGTCCCTTCCAACTGGCGTGGCAAACAAGTCCTGTTGCATTTCGGAGCAGTAGACTGGAAAGCAGAGGTTTGGGTGAATGACGTAAAGGTAGGTGAACATACAGGCGGATTTACTTCTTTCTACTTCGACATCACTTCCGTACTTAATAAAGGAAATAATGACCTGGTAGTAAAGGTATGGGACCCTTCAGATCGTGGCGAACAACCCAGAGGAAAGCAAATAGCAAACCCTCATGGCATTTGGTACACTCCGGTTACAGGTATCTGGCAAACAGTGTGGCTGGAACCGGTGGCAACACAATACATTGCTAATCTGAAAACTACTCCTGATATTGATAATAACTCTGTTAAGGTAGAAGTTGCTGCCAACACGACTTCTGCAGACAAAGTAGAAGTAAAAGTATTCGATGGCAAGAACCTTGTAGCCAAAGGTGCAGCGTTGAACGGAGTTCCCGTTGAACTGGCAATGCCTGCTAATGCCAAACTATGGTCTCCGGACTCTCCTTTCCTTTACAATATGGAAGTGACCCTATATAAAGACGGAAAAGCAATCGACCAGATAAAGAGCTATACTGCTATGCGTAAATATTCTATCCGCAAAGATCAGAATGGTATCACTCGCCTGCAATTGAACAACAAAGACTATTTCCAGTTCGGTCCGCTCGACCAGGGATGGTGGCCTGATGGTTTATATACTGCACCGACAGACGAAGCATTGGTTTACGACTTGAAGAAAACAAAAGACTTCGGTTACAACATGGTGCGTAAACATGTTAAAGTAGAACCTGCACGCTGGTACACTCATTGCGACCAGTTGGGATTGATCGTATGGCAAGACATGCCGAACGGTGGTCCTAGCCCACAGTGGCAAACACACAACTATTTCAACGGTACAGAAGTGATTCGTTCTGCGTCTTCCGAAGCTAACTACCGTAAAGAGTGGAAAGAAATCATCGACTGTCTGTACTCTTATCCAAGCATCGCTGTATGGGTACCTTTCAACGAAGCATGGGGACAATTCAAAACTCCGGAAATCGTAGCATGGACCAAAGAATACGATCCTAGCCGACTGGTAAATCCTGCCAGTGGTGGTAATCACTACACTTGTGGCGATATTCTCGACCTTCACCACTATCCGGGACCAAACATGTTCCTTTACGATCCGAGACGTGCTACCGTATTGGGTGAGTACGGAGGTATCGGCCTTGTAGTAGAAGGAAATACTTGGGTGAATGACAAGAAAAACTGGGGGTATGTGAAGTTCAATACATCGGACGAAGTAACAAACGAATACATTAAATATGGCAGACATCTGTTGGAATTGATCCAGAAAGGATTCTCTGCTGCCGTATATACTCAGACAACAGACGTAGAAGGTGAAATCAACGGTTTACTCACTTACGACCGTAAAGTAATCAAGATGAATGAAGCTAAAATTAGAGAAATCAACCAGAAAATCTGTAATTCTCTGAATAAAGAATAAAATAATACTCTTTTCCTTGTTGAATTTAAAAACAGCACCTCTGAAGGTCTATATTCAGGGTGCTGTTTTTTATACCTGCCTGGTGCTGATATAATCCTGTCATTAAACTGGTCCGGACAGGCAAGAGTTTGAAATGTTAAAAAATTGGGTCAAGCGTACTCCTTTTCTTCTTTACCATACATAGTATTATCAATTATCCGGAAAACAAAAATAGAAAATTTTTATGCAAAAGAAAGGAAAAATGCTAATCAATACAGGACAGAATCAGATATATGTGACCCCCAATAAACATACAATCCTTTCGTGAACTTTTGTTTTGGATATGAATAGTTTTTATCCTTTATTGAACAATATGTTTTCTGTTTTTAGATCCATTTTTTCTAACTTTGCACTTCAGTTAAAAACCTATTGAAATGAAAAACAAGCGAATTATTCTTCTCCTTTCTTTTTGCTTATCATTAATAACAATATGGGGAGAAGTACCTCCTGCTAAAGTTGTATTCCAACAATATATGAATCAGGCACAAACATTCGCCAACAACTT
Organism: Bacteroides sp. OM05-10AA; assembly: GCF_003439055.1. Taxonomy (NCBI): domain Bacteria; kingdom Pseudomonadati; phylum Bacteroidota; class Bacteroidia; order Bacteroidales; family Bacteroidaceae; genus Bacteroides; species Bacteroides sp. OM05-10AA. The sequence continues at coordinate 30,259 of NZ_QSUR01000037.1, read as the reverse complement.
TCCGCGGGAGAAAACCTATTTACATTTTGATAACACGAGTTATTATGTCGGTGACACAATTTGGTTCAAGGCCTATGTCACCCTTGCCGAAAAACAAACTTTCAGTCTGATCAGCCGCCCTTTATACGTGGAGTTAGTAGACCAGACGGGACATATAGCAGATAAACAAATCATCAAGCTTACACAGGGAGAAGGAAATGGACAATTCATTCTTCCCCATTCAATGCTATCCGGTTACTATGAGATACGGGCCTATACGCGCTGGATGCTTGCTTTTAATGAGCCACAGTATTTTTCGCGCACTTTTCCTATTTATCAGCTTTCTAATAGTGACAAATTGGAACGCAGTATCACAACTTACGAACTAAGCTCGTCGATGGAAAACCGCCCGGTGGAAACAAAAGAGAAGTTAAATGTTCGTTTTTTCCCCGAAGGAGGGCAATTAGTACAAGGAGTAACTTCGCAGGTCGCTTTCAAGGCGGAGAGTAAAAATGAGAGAAATATCGAATTAACGGGAACAATCTATACCAAAGAAGGAACAGAGATTACCTCTTTCGAAACTTTGCACGATGGAATGGGACATTTTGAATATACTCCTTCCGCTCAACCTGCGATTGCTAAAGTCAATTTTCAAGGAAAGAAATATGAATTCACACTTCCACAGGCATTGCCTAACGGATATGTTTTGAGCACTGTCAGTAATGCCGGTGCCCTCTTGGTGAGAGTATCCAGTAATGCCGCTACTCCTCAAGACACATTGGCTGTATTTATCAGTCATCAGGGGCGTCCTTATATTCATCAGCTGATTAGTTGCCGGGCGGATGCTCCGCAGGAGTTTATTCTGCCCACCCGTAAACTACCGGCAGGTGTACTGCAGGTCAGCCTCATCAACCGGGCAGGTAATACATTGTGTGAACGTTTTGTCTTTGCTAATCCGCGTGCTCCCCTGCAAATATCGGCGGAAGGACTGAAAGAGGTGTACGCTCCCTACGCTCCCATTCGTTGCAAATTGCAAGTAAAGAACGCTAAAGGAGAACCTGTATCCGGAGAATTGTCGGTCAGCATCCGGGATGGTGTCCGGTCGGATTATCTGGAGTATGACAACAATATTTTCACGGATTTGCTGTTAACCTCCGATTTAAAAGGATATATCCATCAACCCGGTTATTACTTTGCGTCCCCGTCTCCGCGGAAGCAAACCGAGCTGGATGTTTTATTGATGGTGCACGGATGGCGTAAATATGACATGAGCCAAGCCATCTCTATCACCCCTTTTGCTCCGCTTCAATTACCAGAAGCACAATTGGCACTAAACGGTCAGGTGAAATCAACAATTCTCAAAAACAAACTGAAAGATATTGCGCTTAGCGTGATAGTGAAGAAGGACGATCAATTCATAACCGGAGGAACGGTGACCGATGAAAACGGCCGTTTCACCATTCCGGTGGAAGATTTTGAAGGAACGACCGAAGCAGTGATCCAAACCCGAAAAGTCGGTAAAGAACGCAATAAGGATACTTCGATCCTGATCGACCGTAATTTCTCCCCTGCTCCCCGGGCTTACGGCTATAAAGAACTTCATCCGGAATGGAAAGACCTAGCCTACTGGCAACACAAAGCCGAGAGTTTTGATTCTCTATACATGGATTCCATCCGGAAAGTAGAAGGACTTTATGTCTTGGATGAGGTGGAAATAAAAAGTAAACGCCGGCAAGGAAGCAACATGACTACTAAAATCAGCGAGAAGAGCATTGATGCTTATTACGATGTACGCCGTTCGGTGGATGCATTACGCGATAACGGAAAGATTATCACTACCATTCCTGAATTAATGGAAAAGTTGAGTCCGCAATTTTATTGGGATCGAACCAATGACAAGCATACCTATCGTCAGAAACCGATCTGCTATATTATGGACAATCACATTTTATCTGAAACAGAAACTCAAATGATGCTGACCGAAGTGGACGGATTGGCTTCTATCATCATTAGCAAAGGCACCGGAGGCATTGATGACGACATTATCCAAAATACAAAGATGTCTGAAGTGACCGATAGCACGGGAGTCGATATAAGCAAACTGGATAGATATAGTATCTTCTACCTGATTCCGCTGCCCAGACGCGATGTATTGAACAAAAGTCAAAGTGCCGTACCAGGTACCCGGCAAACCGTTATCCAGGGATATACCCATCCATTGGAATATTATTCTCCTACCTATCCGACCAAGGAGCTGTACATGGACAAAGTAGATAAAAGACGAACGTTATATTGGAACCCATCCGTACAAACAGATGAAAATGGAAAAACGGTGATTGAATGTTATAATAATCAATATTCCACTCCATTGATTATTCAAGCGGAAACACTGGGTAAAGATGGACAAATAGGAAGTATGAGGTATTCTACCATTGGGAAAATAGAACAGTAGTCTATCTATTTCTTACTGAATTAGTTATTTAGTTACCTTATAAAGATGATATGTACCTTCTTCTAAAGATTCCACACAAAAGAAGCTGACCACCATTTTAAGTCATCACCTCTGTATTCGGATCATAAATAAAAAATCCCTGTCCCAAAGTTGCAATTCAGATAAGACTATTTTCTGTCTTTATAATTTTTGTAATTCAATTATCGATTCAGCCAAGGTTCAGGGTTCAGCTTCTCTTTCTCCCTACGCAACTGGAAATGTAATACCGTCCGCCCATTATCCGCACCGTCAGAAAAGACCTGACCGATAGATTGCTTCGTACTCACCGAATCGCCAGCCTTAACGGAAGCTGAAGAGAGATTGCAATAAACAGAAATATAATCACCATGACGAATGAGAACATTAAATAATCCGTTCAACTGGAATACAGCCGCCACCTTTCCATCAAAAATAGCACGTGCCTGTGCACCCGGCCTTCCCTGAATATCAATACCCTTGTTATCCAGTTTCACGTTACGTAAGCCCTCTACGGCATATTGCCCGTAACGGCTGGTTATGATATAAGCTCCGGATATAGGCATGGGCAGTTTTCCGCGATTCGCGGCAAAGTTACCCGATAATTCCCGATCCTCCTTACTTATGGTATAAGCATCAAGAGGTTTCGATTTCGCAGCCGTTTCCGTTGCAGTGGATTTCCCCTCCTTACTTTCCTCTTTCTTACGCGCAGCGGCTTCACGACGGGCTTCTTCCTGTGCACGCTTACGGGCACGCTCTATCTCTTCCGCAATTAATTTATCAATACGAGCATTCAGCTGATTGGCTTCCCTGCGTTTTTTATTAATCTCATTCTGCAATCCTTTCTGTTTCTTTTGCAGATTAGTCACCAACGTACGCTTCTCCTTTTCCTGTTCCTCCAGCTTGACCTTTTCGCTCTCGCGTTCCTGCAACAGGTTCTCCTTGGCAGCTTTCACCTGTTGCCGTTCCGCTTTCTTCTTGCGTATCTGCTCTTGTTTTTTTAGGATTTCCTCCCCTTGCAGACGTTGATAAGTAGCATATTCACGGACGTAGCGCATACGCCGGTAAGTCTGTCCCAAGTTCTTTGCCGAAAAAATAAACATCAGCTTCTCCTCTATCGACTTATTCTTATACAAGTACTGAACAGAAGCTTCATATTTCTTCTTTTTATCTTTCAAATCCTTCTCCAACCCGCGCAACTGACGTTCCAATGACGCCAATTCACGCTGGATAACCTCCACATCATTGTTTATAGCCATGATATAACGCTTCCGCTCTTCAATCTGTCCCGTCAACACAGCCAGGCTGTTCAACTGACTTCCCACATCTTTCTTTGTATCCTTCAATATAGATTCCGATTCGGCAATCTGTTTTTGCAGCGTACCGCGTTTACTTTCCAGCTCACGAATCAACTTGTTCGATTGAGCGAAAAGAGGAACTGCCAACCAAAGGCAACTGATTAGAATAACAAAGAAACGTTTCATCATAATAAAGCTACCAGCATTTTTACTAATTCTTCCAGAGGAACTTGGTTATACTTAGACGTCAGTTCCGTCGGAGTCATTGAAAACTCCTGTGTTGAAAACTCATAAAGTTGAACTTTAGCCTTTTCCAATGAGGGGATTCCTATATCCTTTCCTGTCAGTTCTGTCTTTCCGCCAGGAAGAGAAGCATCCATCAATATCTTTTCCAAACGGGAGAACTCCACATTCTTCGATAATACATTCTTCAATTCAGCCTTCGTTGCACGAACGAAGCGTTTATTCATCCGGTCTACAAGCAGCACTTCGTCAGGAGTCACTTCTATACGTGCCACTTCCGTACGCAGAATAGGCATCAATAAGGAGATTTGTACCCGCTCATGAGTTTTCATTTTCATGGTTCCCCCTACAGACATACTTCCCTTCTTACTGGGAATGGTCATTTGAAGTTTGGAAGCCAAATAACTGGAGGTCTGCGTCTTTGTCGAAGTCTTAGTTTCCGAGGTCGCTAAATGCTTCGAACTCTTACAGCCTGCCAACACTACCACCAACAACAATAGATAAACTATTCTTTTCATTCCGCAATATATTTCTTCTTTTCTATTTTCTGTTTCAACATCTTCGACTCGCTACCCATTTCCAGTGCCTTCTTCCAATAATTCAACGCACCTTCCACGTCACCGGTCATAAAATAAATATCTCCGCAATGCTCCACAATCACATCACTTTTCTCACCGTCGTTCTTCATCGCATTATCAATATAGATACGGGCTTCGGCATAGTTTCCCTTTTCGAAAAGAATCCAGGCATAAGTGTCGAGATAGGTCGAATTGTTAGGTTCGGCTTTCACCGTTTTATAACTCATTTCTTCCGCCTTATCCAAGTCACGACGTTCCACAGACAGATAATAAGCATAATTATTTAATGCGCCAATATTGGAAGGATTATATACCAAAGCCGAATCGTAGGCAGCATAAGCCTCCGTCATCTGTTTCTTGGTATGATAAATATCCCCCATGATAGAATAAAAATCTGAAACGACTTCTTTCCTCGTATCGGGAGTTATATGTTCCAATGCTCTATTACAAACACTCAACACACTATCTCCCTGCTCTGCCTGATGATAAGCGATAGCCAGATAATAATAAAGCTCCAACGCATCCGGAGTGGCTTCAATGCCCGGTTCGCAGACCTTGATAATTTGCTTATAATCTTCCTTTTTCACCGCCGCACTAACCAGCATCAAACGGGCAGCCTTATTGGTAGGATCCAGATCAACCACCTGCTCCAATACCGGCACAGCCTCCTGTTCCATATTCTTCGATAACAGGTATTGAGAATAAAGCATCGGTATCTGCGGATCGTCCATATCCTGTTTCATCATCCGGTCAAACAACGCAATCACTTGAGTACTGTCTTTAACGGACGACTGTTCATTTTCCGCAATCACCTGTCTCATGACACTGATTTTAGTATCAGAAGTCACCTTCTTGTTCAATAACAACGTATCCAGTTGCTGTTGATACAATTCTTTCTGACCGGTCTGTTCATAGTAAGAAGCCATCGAGAAAAGCGCCATCGGGTTATCAGGCTCTACAGCCAGTACCTTCTGGTATGCATCATAAGCTTCCTGCTTTTTCCCATTCTGAAGATATACATCTCCCAGTATCACCTGATAACGCATATCCATCGGATATTCCTGTACCAGACTTTCTATTTCCTGAAATGCCTTCTTATCATCTTTCATCTGAAGATAAATCCGGAATTTCTCCATAGACAGCTGCTCATTCTTACCCAGACGTTTCTCTAAACGATTCAATGTAGAAATGACATCATTATACTTCTCCTGCCGACTATAAATATCAAGAAGGCTGAACAAAGGGTCCTGTTTCGACGGGAAACGGGCGACCATCTTCTCAAGCAAAGCCGCAGCCTTATCCAATTCATTTTGTTGCTGGTACAGACTGACCAATCCCTGGCTATACCAATAGTTATCAGGTGCAAAAGCAACCGCTTGCTCCAAAGCAGCCTGACCTTGCGGCACCTGGCGGAGGAACATATAATATTGCGATATTTCATAAAGCGCAGAAGAAGCATTGGGGTTGATATCCAGACAATGCTGCAACAAACCAAAAGCCGCATCATACTCATTCTTTTCTTTCATCCGCATGGCTTCCAAAAAGAAGTAGTCATATTTACGTTGCTTTTCAGCAGAAATAAACGGTACCTTCATCAAAAAGGATGCATCTGCCTTCGCTGCTGTTTTCGCTGTACGCACAGACCGGATTCCCCCACACGAAGTGAGCATTAATACCGTCACGAACAGCCATCCTATTTTTATCTTCATTCTATTTTCTCGATTATATATTCATCACACTCCGGTATGTCCGAAACCACCGGCTCCCCGTTCTGTTTCATCCAACACTTCCACTTCCTGCCATACAGGCTGTTCGTGTTTTGCTATCACCATCTGTGCAATACGTTCTCCATCTTCAATCACAAATGCTTCGGATGAGAGGTTAACTAAAATGATACAAACTTCTCCACGATAATCCGCATCGATCGTACCCGGAGAATTGAGTACTGTAATGCCCTTCTTTATCGCCAGTCCGCTACGCGGGCGAACTTGCGCCTCAAACCCTTTTGGAAGAGCGATATATAATCCTGTCGGCACCAGACAACGTTGCAATGGTTCCAGTGTGATAGGTTCAGAAAGATTAGCGCGGATATCCATTCCTGCAGACAATTCAGTGGCATAAGCCGGAAGCGGATGCTTCGATTTATTGATTACTTGAATATTCATAAATGCATGTTTACTATATTAACGGGCGAAAATACACATTTTGAACTGAAAAATAGTTAAGTTTGCAGTTAAATAATGTACCTGTAGCCAATTTGCGAATGGTAAAACGGCTAAATCGTAAACAAAAATAAATAAATCAAGCACTTTCAAATTCAATAATGATCAACGATATTTTTGATTACAAACTCGCAGCCTCTGGCTATATAAACGAATTATATAGCCAAAGACTGCGAGTTTAGTTCAGTCATAATCAGGATACTTACATCTTAGAAAAAAAATTGCGTACAATCAATCTGCCTTAAAATGCTTAATCTGCACATCACGTGAATTTGTTCCTACCATAACATCAAATTCTCCGGGTTCGTAAACATAGTCTAATTCGGGATTATAGAATTTCAAGTCATCTTCCGTAATAACAAACTTAACATCACGGCTTTCCCCGCTCTTCAGGAAGACGCGTTCAAAACCTTTCAGCTCTTTCACCGGACGGGCGATCTCCGCATAAATATCACGAAGATACAGTTGTACCGTTTCGTAACCATCGTAGTTCCCCTTGTTTGTTACAGTGACAGACACAGTCAACTCACCATTTTTAGGCAAGGTTTCCGAGCTAATCTGCAACTCACCATAAACAAAGTCCGTATAACTCAAACCATATCCGAACGGATACAGAGGTTCATTGCTCTCATCCAGATAATTGCTGGCATAGCGGTTGAACATACGACTGTCGGGATCAGGACGACCCGTATTCAAATGATTGTAGAATAACGGCAGCTGTCCCACTGAACGCGGGAAGGTAGTTGTCAGTTTGCCGCTTGGAGTGACCTTGCCAAACAATACATCGGCAACCGCATCCCCTGTTTCACTACCGCCAAACCAGACATTCAATATGGAATGAACATTCGTATCCTCCCAGTTCAAGACCAAAGGACGTCCCGTGAACAGAAGAAGTACGACAGGTTTACCCGTCTTCACTAAAGCCTTCAATAAATCCTGTTGTGCATCGGGTATCTCAAGACTGGTACGTGAAGCCGATTCACCGCTCATTTCTGCACATTCACCCAAAGCGGCAACAATGACGTCTGAACGGGAAGCCACGCGCAAAGCCTCGTCCAACAGTTTCCGGTTATCTCCACGTTCCAGCGGGCGAATGCCCGTAGCAGCTTTTTCTGTTTCCGCATCATAATATATGTTGCTCCCTTTCGCATACAGAATTTCAGCCTTGTCACCCGCTGCCGCACGGATTCCTTCCAACAATGTTCCATGGCGGGACGGCGTACATGTCATGCTCCACATACCGCACATATTATTACGTGCGTCCGCCATCGGACCGATCAGGGCAATTCTGCCTTTTTGCTTAAGTGGAAGCAGGTTGTTATCATTCTTCAACAGAACAAATGTTTCAGCTGCAATCGCACGTGCGACAGAGCGGTGTTCAGGCGTATAAAGTTTCTCTTTGGCACGCAGGGCATCGCAATATTTATACGGATTGGAGAACAGTCCCAGTTTATATTTGGCTTCCAGAACACGGCGACAAGCCGTATTAATCTGTTCTTCCGTTATCTTCCCTTCTTTCAAGGATTCCTCCAATGTATTGAGGAATCCGCATGAAACCATATCCATATCCGTTCCTGCCTGTAAAGCGCGAATGGAGGCTTCCTTCAGAGGGGCGACACCATGGGCGGACATTTCGGCTATCGAATTGTAATCTGTTACCAATAGCCCTCCGAAGCCCCATTCATTCCGGAGCAGGTCGGTCAGTAACCATTTGTTGGCTGTGGCTGGAATACCGTCAACGATGTTAAAAGAACTCATAACGCTGCCTACACCAGCATCAACGGCAGCTTTATAAGGAGCCAGGTATTCGTTATACATACGCAAACGGCTCATATCCACTGTATTGTAATCACGCCCCGACTCGGACGCTCCGTAAAGTGCGAAATGTTTCACACAGGCAAGGATTTCATCGTTTCCCTGCAGGTTGTTTCCCTGATAGCCACGCACATACGCTTTAGCCATCAAAGAACCCAGGTAAGGATCTTCCCCGCTTCCTTCCGCAATACGCCCCCAACGGGCATCCCGGCAAATGTCAACCATCGGGCTGAATGTCCAGTTGATGCCATCCGCACTGGCTTCAACGGCGGAGATACGTGCCATACGTTCGACAGCCAGCGTGTCCCAACTACAGGAAAGTGCCAGTGGAATCGGGAAAATGGTTTCATAGCCGTGAATAACATCTGCCCCTACCAACAAAGGAATCCCCAAACGGGTCGAATCGATAGCTATACGCTGCAAATCAACAATCTTTCTTATTCCTTTCACATTAAAAAAACCACCGATTTCCTGATTACGAACCAATCCTTCCAACTCTTCACTATTTACATTGCCTGTAACCAAATCACCACCAGAAGGAAGATTCAACTGTCCCAACTTTTCGTGCAGTGTCATCTTTCCCATCAAATTTGTAATATATTGATCCATTTCCTTATCACCCTCTTTAAGAGACGATGAACAAGAAGACAGCAGCAATACACATAAAGCACTTAACAACAAATATTTACGCTTCATATTTACAACGTCATTATATATTCATTTTATTATTTAGTCACTCACTTACGAGATAAAATCTTAATATCCGAATCACTCACTCCATAATCAGCAGGCGTATACTTTTTACCTTTATATGGAGTCGGCATAAACCGTCCGGAGCCTAATACATCATAGATGATCGGATTGAAAGAAGCATTCTTTTTTGCTCTGAATAATAATACACAGAACTGACCGGAGACAGCATATCCAAGTTCTACATTCTCAGCTTCCTTCCCCTGCAATTCATAGCCTTGCAAAAAAGGAGTACCACCCTTGAACGTAAAATTGAGTTTAGCAGTCAAATCATCGGTAAAATCCATTTCTAAAGAACTTCGCATCGGAGAAGAAATAACAGCACCCAACACATACCAATTAGTATCACAATTAGCTAAAGTCGTCCATATAATTCCGTCTGAACTTACTCCTCTAAGCTTCTGCATCAAAGTCATTTCATACGGATACAAACGTTGCGGATTCGCAACTACACAATTCAAGAAAGAAAATTTATCTGCAATGTCCCATCCCACTAAAACTTCAGGACAATCTAAAATTCTAAAATCATCATTCAAAATAGTAAAAGTAGAATTGGATAACTTCACCTTCAAATCCGAGTTATTTCCTCCTGCCTGAATAAAGCTGGTTCCAAAATTATTCAAATATGAAAAAGAAATTTGTTGGTCTAACATCAAATCAGGACTATAACCCTCATTCACAACGATTCCTCTATCAATCGTATCATAATAGACTTGGTTGAAAACGAAGAATCCACCACTAGCTATACGTATTCCAACTGTTGAACGATAATTCTTACCATCCTCAAGATGAGTCCCCCCAGTAGTATCCCAAGAGAGAATATGTACATTGTTCAATATATGACCAGCCGATTTCGTCACAATAGCCTCTTTTGTACTATAAATAAAAGTATCAGAAATCTTACAATCACAACAAGACTGATCTATATAAATGCCATATACATTGTCATTCGATGAAATTCCTTGAATGGTCACATTGTCGATTTTAGTATCTGAGCTACCACTTCCCCCTGTTCCAACACCTTCCGGAACATGTATTCGTATATGTGTATTGCGTCCTCGCACTAAACTCATCGTACGTATCTGCACCATCTGTTTTCTGCCATTAATAAGAATCCCATTGTCCGCATTATAACAATCCAAGATTCCTCCTTCAATATAAGAAAACCGCCGAAGTGAAACATCTGTAAAATAGGTTTCAGAGTAGCCTACTTTAATGAGTGCCTCTAAATGGACATCACTTTTAACCGTTGCGTTCTTATCAAAAATAAGGTTTACATTTTTGGTATATTCCAATGGCAGAACGATAGGCTCCGTCAGGTTATAAGTTCCGGCAGGAAAATAAAGCGTTTTCCCATAAGACTGACCGACCAAATTATTAAGTTGAGAACCAATCTGTGTTCCATCATTCTTAATATCATAATCAATGACTGATACAATATCTTCATTATGCACTTCCTTGACTTCAACAACAGCCTCCGGTAATGAATCATCATTGTTACATCCCCAGATTGGCATAAAAGATAATAAGCCTAAAAATAAAAAGTTAAGTTTCTTCATTTTTCTTGTTTTTTAAGTTTAACGTAAAGTTTGAAATGAAGAGGCTGGTAATCCTGCACCGTTAATTAAGTTACATGCAGGATTATCTCCCCATCCATAACGAACAGCCAAAGGATGTTTTACCATTTCCGATGATACAATGATTTCATTTCCACAAATTTCAGCTTCCGCCCAATGATATTTTCCGTCTATCCCTGCTATGGCAAACCCTGTCAAAGTTTCCCCATCAGACGTTTTTAATCCTCCGTCTGCACACTCAAAAGAAAGGATAACTCTGTCTCCTTTCACACGGTAGGTCTGATAAACCGGACCACTACAAACAATCCGCTCACCATAGGTATCGGTACGTGCTAATAAGGCAAGTCTATGCCCTACTTCCTGTTTGTTTTTGGGATGAATATCATTCATATCGCCGATGTCTATGGTAACGGCCATACCTACATTGTCATAATACAAAGCTGTCTGACGCTGCGCTTCTCGTAATTCAGCCCACTGTGAGTCTCCCGGTTCATCTACTCTCTCTAAATAATTAGCCAATTGCACAAGGTAGAAAGGAAAATCATTCCCCCATTCCTCACGCCAGCTCTGAATAAGTAATGGAAGCAATATCCTATATTGTGTAGCACGCCCTACATTATTCTCTCCCTGATACCAAATAACCCCACGAAATTTGTAAGGTGCCAATGGATGAATCATCCCATTATAAAGCACAGTTTGCACATTCGGATTCATCTCAAACACTGGGTCAATATGAGATTGAGCGGCAACTTTACACTTCCATTCACCAGATATAAGAATCCAGTCTCCGACATCTTTGCTTAACTTCATTTCACCTCCGATGCCACACCCTCCTCCAGTATCCACGATACGAACAGTAATTACAGCTTTGCCCGCTTTTACTAAATTACCCGGTATTTCATAAGTACGGGAACGAGTATATCCTTTCGTGCTCCCTATCTCGATTCCGTTAAAATAAGTAATATCCTCGTCATCCACATACCCCATGTGTAAACTCAACGGTTTTCCCTCCCATTGTTCTGGAATATCCACCGTCTTTCGCCCCCAAACAATACCATCAAAATCAGGAAAAGTCTTTTCGATATTTCCGGGGAAAGAATGAGATATCCATCCTTCATCATTATGAGAAAGAGTATTCCAAAAAGGCTTTCCATTTCTCATTCCTTTATCTAACGACAAAATCTTTGCCTGCCTTTGTTCTTCCTCCGCCTGTAAATCACAATCCTTGTTTCCCAACCTTCGGATAAGCTTCAATTGCTCAACAAAATCGGGAACTTCGCCCAATGCTTGAGCACTTATCCACGACTCTATATTAGTACCGCCCCAATGGGCACAGATAAGTCCTACCGGTACCTGCTGCGTGCGTGCTATTTCCCTACCGAAAAAATAGGCTGTTGCTGAAAACTCCCGGATAGTAACCGATGAACACACTTGCCATCCTCCTCCGACAGCAGTAAACTCCTGCGACGGACTTAGACTAATAGTATTACTCACAGTCATCAAGCGTATATCCGGGTAATTGGCCTGTGCCACCTCTTGTTGATAGTTTTTCACTTTGCCCCATCCTTCTACTGGCATTTGCATATTCGACTGACCGGAACAAAGCCATACTTCACCAATCATTACATTCTCCAATCTTACTTTTTCTCCATCCGTTATTTCTAAATGATAAGGTCCCCCGGCTTTTGGGGTTTTGATGTTTACTTTCCAATTACCCGTCCTGTCAGCTATATTCTCATATTTCTCCCCACTCCATGAAGGAATCACTATAACTCGCATTTCTGGAGATGCTTTTCCCCAAACAGGTACTTCAGCCTCTTGCTGAAGTACCATATTATCGGAAAATAAAGGAGATAACTTAACTTTGGCACAAGCGGTCAGTGACGCAAATAATCCCAACATTAATATAATCCATTTATACATATCACTCCGACTTACAAATTATTACCATTCGATTGCTTGATCTTCATCCGGAATCTGAATATTAATTTTACGTTCCATATTCACAGTCCCTTCAACTACATATCTTATAGGAGTACCAGGAACAGATGTGACATCATCAAATTCATATTTAAATCCTTCTATAGTAATCGTTTTATGTTTTAGATATGGCAACGAAACGTCCATTTTTTCCGCCAATTTCCAAGTTGGATTTTTTATCGGATTGAAACGAATGTCCGGATCAGGTGCAGAAAGCGTAACCGTCCCGTCATCGTTAAACCTGAAGATTATCTTATACTTTCCACGTTCCAGTTCTTCTTCATTCATCAAGCCTGCATAGAAGAAAACAGAATGTTCGTCCACTACAGATGCCGTACGCGTATTAGTAGTCATTTTATTCCCTGAATCAGTAAAACCGACTTCCATTGTGGTTGTTGAATAAATACCGGAATATTCATTAAAAGGAACAACACGCAACAATGCTTTCTTGTAGTTCTTTCTAGGATGAGGAGTATAACTGCCGGTAGGACTTTCTCTAATCGTAAACGGCAATACCCACTTATCTACCAAGTCTATCCCACCTAATTTAAAATTGACATTCAACAATCCCATACAATCATCTGCCGGAATTACCACATTCATGTTCTCCACCTCATAATAATCGGAGGTAAGCTCCTTATAATATAGATCTGTCCGATTGTGAAAATACTCCCAATTGATACTTTTCAACGTGTCCGAGTCTATCGCTATCTGCACTTCTGTATCGTGTCCGGGCAATGTAGAGCCACTCATAATAACCGGCAGTTGATAAGTCACCGCACCATTCAGCTTGTATTTCACATAAATATCAGTTACACCTCTCGTATAATCCATCGGTGCCTTAAACGAAACATAATGCTCATATTGTTCATCGGTCCATTCTTCATTACAAGCCGTGCAAAACAAAGCCATCAACACGGCAAATAACAGATAATATATTTTTTCTTTCATATTCATTGTCATATAAAGATTAATCATAATAAGTCCATCCCGGGTTTTGCGTCAGACGCTTGTTACGTTGCAACTGTTCATGACTAAATGGCCAGAAATAGCTTTTCTCCACAAAGCGAACAGGCAATGACATAATAGCCACAGGTGTATGGAATAGATCTTTATGACCGTCATCCATCAGCATATTACATCCGTAAATCAACGTTTCTTCCTCTAAAGGAGCGTCTATCTTCCAGCGTCTCAAATCATAATAACGATGATTCTCGCCCATCAACTCAATCTGACGTTCGCGTTTCAGCTTCTTTCGGAAAACATCCTGATTCTGATATTCTGTAGGTGAATAATCAGGAACACCGGCCCGAATACGAACAGGCTGAATACCTTTCTTCATCTCTTCCACATCACGTCTAACTGTATAGGTAATACTTCCATCCCAAGAAGGGATGTCGTAGCTTGCTCCCTCTCCCAATTCATTCAACGCTTCGGCATAAATCAATAAAATTTCTGCATAACGAATAGCCGGTTCTGCTTTTTGTCTGTACAAAAGCTCATTCTGATATTTGGCATCATAAGGATTCACATATTTCTTGATGCCGATACCTGTAAATATACGATTACCACCATTATATCCTTCTGAAGTCCCTCGATAGTACCAGACTTGCTGATTAGGCTGGGGAGCTCCTTGCTTGCCACCGAATGAAGTCATATTCCATACACTGCCATTAAAACCAACTGACGCATAGAAACGAGGCTCACGGTTAGCATATTGCAAAGACACACCTGCACGCAGCGGTTTGAAACGACCGGCATCCACATCATCAGAAGTCACGTAACCGGTTAGCCGGCTGCTTCCATCTCCTCTTCCAATCTCTTTATCCTTACCCGGACAATCCGTACCATCATTCATATAATACGCGTCACACTGCTTTTGAGTCATTCCGTGAACACCCCAACCTCCGGCCAGTGTAGGCAATTGGTGAAGCACCATATTTGCAATAGCATCCGGTGAAGTGATTCCTGCTGATGTATTATTAACAGCTATATTATCCACACGCGAAAAGATCAACTCCGGATTTTCAGAAGCAGAGAGTTCGCCATTGAAGACGGAACGATATGACTCAAACGGATCAATGTCCGCATATCCGTATGGCCAGTTGTTTTCCGAGAAATTTCTATCCTTAAACGGTTCTATTGTTTCCGGATAATCTTCGGTTCCACTTGTAATGCGGCTCTTTACATACAATTGGTAGCGATGACCATCATTATTTCCCGGTAATTCCATTACGTCTCGGGCGGCAGCGGCAGCTTTAGCCCATTTCGATTCATCGTATTCAGCAGCAAGAAGTCTGTTACCTTTGTCATCTACCATTTGCTGCGCATAAGAGCCAGTATTGCCATTCATTAGCGGACTGGCGGCATACAAGAGGACTTTAGCACGAGCAGCCAAAGCAGCACCCCGGGTGGGACGTGCGATGTTGTTGGCTCCACGTTCCAACGGAAGATCTTGTGCCGCTTTCACCAATTCGGAAGTGATGTATTCCACACACTCATCGTAGGTGTTGCGCGGACGAGCCAAGCCATCATAGTCCTGCATATAGTCTTCACCTTCATCAGGAATCAAAGGGATTGGACCGTATTTGCGTAACAGCAACCAATAGTAATAGGCGCGGACAAAACGCGCCTGTGCCGCATAATCAGCCCGTTCTTCGTCTGTGAGTTGTTGGTTCATGTGGATATTATTCAAGAAAACACAGGCCTTGTTGATTCCTAAATAACTCGCTTTATAAGAATCCTGATACCAATTTTCATTGTATTCCACATTTCTGAAAAAAGAATAATAACTACCATTGGTAGATTTACCATTTCCCGCATCATTCCAATCCGCCCAATAAATGTCATCGGCAAAATTCGTAGGCACGCTCTCTTTTCCACCCACATCTTGATTTTGGCCTCGCAAATAAGAATAAGTATTGGAAAGCCACGCATCCGTATAATCCTTATCAGTAAATACTTTTTCAATTGTCAAGCGGTCTTTGAAATTGGAATCTACCTCCAAATAATCACTACATGCCGTCAAACAGCCAGCAGCAAAAAACGTGATAACCATATTATATAACCATTTCATATCTTTCATTTTGTTATAAGTTAACATTTAATCCCACAGTGACAGACTTGGCCAACGGATAGGTTGCACCATTACTGCTGTTCATTTCCGGATCCCACATCTTGAACTTCGACCACGTAATCAGATTGGTGCCAATCATGTAGATACGAATGTTGTTGAAGTGGATTCTATTTACGATCTTTTTGGGCAGTGTGTAGCCCACTTCCAGCGTTTTCAAACGCAGATAAGCCCCATTGCGCAACCAGTAAGATGAGTTGCGGTTGTTGTTGCCGTTGTAGCCATAGCTCAAGCGAGGATATTTGGCATGCGGATTTTCCGTAGCTATTGTACCCGATTCTTCTTTTGAAATCCAACGTCCGCCTATTACTTCCTGATAGAAATTACCCCGGTTGCCACTAGCAAAAGGACGCACCCCCTCTCCATCAATAAAGAAAGAAGACTTCCCGACTCCTTGGAAATGGACATTCACATCCAAACCTTTCCACTGTGCGGAGACACCTATACCATATACCAAGTTGGGTACGGTAGTAGCCCCCACAGCCACTTGATCTTGATCGTCGATGATACCATCGCCATTGACATCCTTATACTTGATGTCGCCCGGCATATAATTGCCAAAAGTCTGTTTGGGGCTATTACGGATGTCATCGTAATCCTTGAACAAGCCCAATGCAACAAATCCCTTAGCCTGGTTGACACGGTAGCCACGCTCCATCCTATAAGGATAAATGTTCTCTTGTTCATCTTTTTCCTTCACTTCGTTCTTTGAGAGCGTGGCATTAGCACGTGCAGTCAAAAGCACTTTGCCAATTTGTTGCTTGTAGGTCATGTTACCGTCGACACCTTTAGAGGATACTGCGCCCACATTAGCTCTCGGATTGGTCATCCCGCCCTCAATACCGGCGGTAGCAGGCAAGAATTTACGATACATAAAGATGCCTTTACGCTTTTCCTGGAAATAATCCACAGTCAGCATGAATTTGTCATCAAAGATGCTCATGTCCAAACCTACATCATGTTTGGTGGCGATCTCCCAAGTCACACCCGGGTTAGCATACGATGTATAGCGCAAACCTTGAAAAATAGTAGTACCAGGACTTCCATAACCATAATCCGCCCAGTTATATCCTCCAAACGCAGAATAATATCCGTTATGATCTCCCCAAAAATTAGCAGGGGCACCGCCATAACCTATTGTGTAGAGATAAGGGAAACGTATCTGTACACCATTGGGCTCATACATTTTATCGTTGCCTACTTTACCCCACGAATAGCGCACTTTAAACATATTCATCCACTTCAGGTTCTTCTTGACAAAAGGTTCTTCGGCGATGTTCCAGGCAGTCGAATAGGCGGGAAAGAAACCAAACTGATGACCAGAAGCAAAGTTTTCTGAACCAGTATAGCCAAAGTTAAAGTTCAAGAAATAACGATAGTTCCAGTTGTAGGCAATACGACCGGCCAACCCTTGATGACGGAAAGGAAGCGAATTGACGATTTCTTTACCGATTTCCTGTGTTCTCACTTTGGAGTCTTGCGAGTATTTCAATGTTCCGTTCAGCATATGTCCTTTGAAATTGCGGGCATACTGAAGTTCCGCTTCAAAATATTCTTTGCGCTCTCCACTATTGCCTGAAGTCTGATCCATCACCTGCTCTTTCTTTTGGCGGGTGAAGTTGATGGAACCGTCATCCTTTCTATAACGGTCAGCACTCCATAACTCAGGACATTTGAAACGGCGGATATAATTGTAGTTATCTGTATCAAAGCCGAAACGTCCCACAAAATTCAGTCCTTTGGTGATGAAGTCCAATTTTTGATTCAAAGTGACGTTGGTCTGAATATTGTTCCACCACTGTTCGTTGTATCCACATTGAGTAGATGCCACCCAAGGATTAAGGTTACCACCCGCATCAGTTGGCACGTAACCGTTGGAATACATTTTGGGCATACTAGTGGGAGTCTGAAACAACAGACTGGTCCAAATTTGATCCGAAGTCAAGCCCGATTCGTTCATCTTTTTCAACGCACCACCGATACCCACCTGCAAAAGGGTAGTCTTGGTAATATTGATATCCGCATTCATACGATAGTTCCAACGTTTGGCGTTACTGTTGGTGTTATAGTCTTTCAAAGACTTGTCCACCTTATACATACCGCCTTCATCGAGATAACTGGCAGAAACGAAATAGCGTGCATTCTGTCCACCACCACTCAAATTCAACGAGGCACGATAACTCATAGCGCCTTTCTTCAGCAATTCGTCCATCCAGTCTACATTGGGTAGCAAGTCGGGGTCGAGACCCTGTTTCAAGATTTGCAGCTCGTTGCCGGTGTAGATAGGTTCGAGATTGCGCGTACGGCGTGCCTCGTTCGCCATATAGGCGTAGGTAATGCCATCCACAAAGTCAGGCGTAAAAGTACGGGTGTTGTACATGGTCTCTACCTTGGCATCAATGGTAATCTTGTCTACCTTACCACGGCGAGTGGTAATCAATACCACACCGTTAGCACCGCGCGAACCGTAAATGGCAGTTTCGGAAGCATCTTTCAACACGGTGAACGATTCAATATCTTCATAGTTCAGTTCATTCATGTCACGTTCAAATCCGTCCACCAGAACTAATGCACCTGCCCCAGCCCCAAAGGTAGAGATACCGCGAATCCAAAATTCAGAAACATTCTTTCCCGGCTGGCCAGTAGTCTGACGGGCTATCACACCCGCCACGTTTCCTGCCAGTGAGTTGGAAATGCTACCCGAAGGTGACGCCTTCAACCGGTCTACATTGACGGTAGTAACTGCACCCGTCACTGTCAACTTCTTCTGCGCACCGGTAGCAGTGATGACTACCTCATCCAAGGCTGTCTCCTTATTCTCTTTCATCACCACATTGACAGTATGTTCCTCTTTCACTAAAATCTCTTGAGTCTCATAACCGATGTAGGAGAACACCAAGCGGTTGTAGGGTTGCATCTTAATGGTATATTTTCCATCAATATTAGTGATAGCACCTAATCCCGGCACATTCTTCACCGTCACATTAGCACCAATCAACGGTTCATTATTGACATCGGTCACTACCCCGGACACCACAATTTGTTTTTGGTTATTCTGCTGGGCAGTTATTCCTAACATAAAACAATATAGAAAAGCTATGATAGCCCATAGTTTTTGTTTCATAATTTACAGGATATTTTATTATTCAACAATAATCTGACGAATACGGTGATTAAACTGATCACCTATATAAAAGATTTTATTTTCTTCATCGAATGCAATACTGTGCGGACCATTGAACCGAACTTCCTTAAGCAAATCACCGTCCACATAGCCCCAATGGTTACCATCCATGCCCGTGCTTCCACGACCGGCATAGCGGATAACTTCAGCTGTAGGAGTGACCCGCCATATCAAATCACCCGGATGTGTGTCATATAACTCTCCGTCAGCTACATAAAAGTCATATATGTCCTCCTTATGTTGATTCGCATATTTCTCATTTTTCACAAAAGCTCCTTGCCACAAAACTCCCATATTAGCATTGGTTCCTACCCCTTCTCTATGCCCCCAATGCCAGTTTCCCGCAAAAACAGAGGGATCTTCCAACTGATTGGTTTCTTTATCAAACTTAGATTTTAAAATAGTACCTTCACGCGGCCGAACGATATAGGCAAAGTCGCCCGACGGATGAAAATAAGGATATATCCATATCCAAGATCCTCCTACCGTAAACATTTGTTTCACCTCTCCCGTTGATATACTATACTGATAAACGCTACCATTAGATTCTTGAGTAAAGTATATATCACCAGTTTTTGGATGGGTAATTGCCGCAATAATAAATTTACGACCAGAAAGAAGTACATGTGGCTTCTTAAATTCGTCTTTTCTCAAAAGCATAACAATAGCCGGAGCTGCTTCCGAATCTGCCCAGTTATTCACAAATAGAGTATCACCGGTCAGACTCCAACTCAAAGTACGCGGACTCGTTATATTCATCTGCCCTACCGTTATAACAGTAGACATTTTTTCCGCTTCCACATCTATCAAACGGATACTATTATTCTCTTCAATCATATAAATATGGTTCGGATTTTGAGGATCAATACTTAGCCAAGCCGGGCACTTCAAGCCACATTCGTCGAACGAACCGTCTTTTACTTCATAACGTCCAGTCTCGTCTACATAGCCACACAATGTAGTAACCTGTGTATTCGAGATATAAGTAAATCGATCGTTAGCCATAGCGGTCTGATCACCAATAGAAATCTCGATAGTTCCCTTATTCGAATTACGAGGAATCATACAATATAGACATTCATTGTTACAACCCACCACTTTTGTATCCACACCTCCTAATTTCAAGTGAATCAAAGAGGGGTCATTTCCGAAATTTTTTCCATAGATAAGGAGTTGCGTGCGCGAAGTAACTTCTTGAGGTTCAAAACCCACAATTTCAATAGGCAAATCGTTATTAAAAGCTTGCTCTTTCTTCTTTTCATCGTCTTTACAGCCAATGAAGCACCCAAGCAAAGTAAATAAACAAAATGCCTTAACAACATTCATTCTTTTTCCTTTCCTGTTCATCATAATAATAAATTTAGTTAATAAAAAATTAATAGCCAATAGATCCAAAGGTTTTATTAAATGCAAATTTAGAAATGAGAGTATTAATTATAGGCTAATTTCTAACTAACAAACAATAAAAAACAATCAAACAGCTCCAGAATTAAATAATTTGTGCTTTCTTTGCAAGTATCTTAGTAAAGAAAGCACTATGAAATTTCAAAATTGCTTATTTTTAATATTGCTTATCGTTTGTCTATCATGCCAAAGCAAAAAGACTGATAAACAAACAGGCATTGACTCTACACTTTTCTACACAAATCCTGTCATAGGTGGAGGATCCGAGCCATGGGCCATCTTTCATGAAGGAAAATATTACTATACTCAAAGTTTAGCAGACTGTATCATATTATGGGAAACTGACGATATTACACAACTGGCAAAAGCAGCAAAAAAAAACGTATATTCGCCCCAAAATGCCTCGGGTATATCTCATCTTTGGGGACCAGAGATACACTATATGGACAATAAATGGTATATCTATTGCGCTGCTGATGATGGTAATATAGACAATCGTCAGATATATGTGCTAGAAAATGAATCTCCCGATCCCATGAAAGGAGAGTTTGTCATGAAAGGAAGAATATCGACCGATAAAAATAATAACTTGGCTATTCATGCTAATCCTTTCGAGCATAATGGCAAACGTTATCTAATCTGGTGCGGATGGGAAACCAGAAGAATTTATCAAGAAACCCAATGTATCTATATCGCTGAAATGAAAAATCCATGGACACTAGCCTCAGACCGTATATTAATATCCAAACCTGAATACGAATGGGAATGTCAATGGATCAGTATAGATGGCAATAAAACCGGTTATCCTATTCATGTGAATGAAGCTCCACAATTTTTCCGTTCCAAAAACAAAGACAAATTATTAATATATTACTCTGCAAGCGGTAACTGGACACCTTATTATTGTGTAGGGTTATTAACAGCTGATGCTAACAGCGATCTTCTCAACCCGAATTCATGGAAGAAATCTCTGGAACCTGTATTCAAACAAGCACCAGAGAATCATGTGTATGGCCCCGGTAGCCTGTGTTTCATACCTTCACCCGACAAGAAAGAATGGTATATACTTTACCACGCTCGAAACGCCCTTCGTGACATGTTCGTTTTGGACGGTCGGACAACACGCATACAAAAGATAGAATGGGATGAAAATGGAATTCCCATTTTAGGAATCCCCCAAAAGGAAAGCACCTTGCTTCAAAAGCCGTCTGGCACCCCCATGAGTGATAGGAACTAGCTGTTATCCTTTATAATCTTTCGGTAATACCCCAAACTTTTCTTTAAAACACTTTGCAAAATACGAAGAAGTAGTAAACCCTAACTGTTCGGCAACTTCAGCTATTCGTATACCACTCATGATTAGTTCAGTCGACTTATTCAACCGAAAGTTCTTTATATAATCATGAGGCGGCATACCAGACAGAGCTTTTATCTTCCGGGAAAAATTAGAACGACTCATATTCATCTGCTCTGCTAACAAATCTATCGAACAACTCTCATCAGAAAGCAGTTCCGACAAAATCGTATTTACCCTCTCTATAAATTCTACATCTTTTTGTGAAAGAGCAAAATCCGCCAATGAAGAAGTCGGACTTCCAGAAAGATTAATCATCAACTTATGGAAGGCCAGTCGCAGTTTTAATAAGTTTTCAATTTGTTTATGGAGCTGCTTAATAGAGAATGGTTTCTCAATATATGCATCAGCACCATTTTCAAAACCTTCCGCTTTTGAGTCTAACGTTGTCTTCGCTGTCAACAAGATAACGGGAATATGAGAGTAAACTAGATCTGATTTTATATAGTTGCATAGTTCAAGACCATTCATTTCGGGCATCATAATATCACTTACAATGACATCAATACTCTCACGTGAAAGTATTTCCAGTGCTTCTTTTCCATTGCAGGCAGAAAAAACTTTAAACCAATCACTTAGAGATTCTCTGGTCAAATTTAATAACTCGACATTATCTTCCACCAACAAAACAATGAATCTCTTATTTCCAAACTCCGAATCCGGCATTTTTTTTCCTTCCACATCTATCATCTGCATTTCAGCAAATTCATTCGGAATACTTTCCGTTACTACTGTTTCCAACGGCAAAGACAATATAAATGAGGAACCACCTTCCATCCTATTTTCTAATGATAAAGTTCCATGATGAGCTTCTGCCAAAGATCTGGCAAATGCCAAACCAATCCCTGTACCTGTAGACGTTGCCACCGGATCATCCGGCAATTGATAGAAAGCCTGAAATATCTTATTTTGCTGACCTTCAGGGACTCCGGGGCCATCATCACTCACTATTATATTTACCCTATCGCCCAATAATATTAGCCGCATCTCGACTTGAGATTTTGCATATTTAATAGCATTTCCTACCAAGTTTACCAAAATTTTACTAACTTTCTCCGAATCAATCATCATACTAATTTCTTCAGGAGGTAAACTAAGACAGATTGTTAACTCTTGCAAATCTGCAGAACCATTGAACTGATTGAATATATCACTCACCAACGCATTAATACTACACTCCTTCATGCTAAGTTGCAATGCTCCACTCTCCATCTTCTGAAAATCAAGTAACTGATTCGTTATTCCCAACAGATAATTTACATTCTTATCCATCACCGAAAGGTATTTTTCTTTTCTTTCTTCTTTTTCCTCTTCCCTCAACTTTTCCAGAGGGATCCGAATCAGACTAAGAGGAGTACGTATTTCATGTACCAGACTGATAAAAAAATTGATTTTCGATTTATACATCTCTTTTTCCTTGGCAACCTGATAATCCTCCATACGACGTTTATATTTACGCTTGACATAGAGATTCCAACGCCAACCAATATAGCAAGCTGTACACAGAAATAATAGTATATACATAAAATAAGCGACACTAGTCCGCCACCAGGGCGGAGTTATCACAATCCATAAGGAAGCCGCTTTCTCATTCCAGTGATGGTCATTGTTAGAGCCACAAACTAAAAACTCATATTCCCCAGCTGGAAGATTGGTGTATGAGGCCGTATTATTAGATGAATGTATCCACTCCTTATCAATACCTTTCAACATATAAGTATAACGATTTCTGTGTGGATCTTCATAACTAAGTGCTACAAAACGTACTGTAAAACTATTATTTGCATAGGGTAATTGGATCTTATCCGCTTTATAGAAGGGCTTATCTAAACGAAGCAGCCGTTTCACTTCTTGTTCATTTGTCAAATAAGGGAAACTAATATCAGTAACATAAACAGGGGGAAGATAGGTATTATCCGTAAACCGCCCCGGTTCAAATACATTGAAACCATTGATTCCTCCAAAATAGAGCTTCCCTGTGGACGATCTCAATGAAGACTGTGCAGTAAACTGATTACCTTGCAAACCATCATTTACGGTAAATAAATGAAAGTTCTTTTGAGACACGGGATTAATGCGGCATAATCCGGCATTACAGGAAATCCAAAAATCACCGGTCCGATCCTGTTCTATAGAGAAAATTACCTTATTAGGCAACAATGTATTTTCCGGGTCGAAGTCAATGAAAGTCTCCGTATCTTTGGAGAATGAGCATAATCCTCCTCCATTGGTTCCAAACCACATTGTTCCTTTCATATCTTCAAACAATGTAATCACAGAATTACTGGTAATAGTTGTTGTATCTTCACGTATATGTTCAAAATGTTCCCAACGATCGTTCACTGTATTATAACGAAAGACACCACTATTTGAGGTCGCAACCCAAAGACTATTGTACATATCCTCATAAATATCAGTTACAGAAGCCATAGAGCCGACATGAATGATTGTCACAAAATTATCCAATTGCGAATTGTAACGACATAACCCCCAACTTGTTCCAACAAAAACATCTCCTTTTCGGTCTTTAAAGAGACTCAAGACATCATTACTACAAATTGTATAGGGAATATCGCGAGAATGGACATAACTCTTTACTGCTCCAGTTTTCAGGTTTAGCACATGCAACCCTTCCGCATAGGTTCCTATCCAAAGGCGGTCGCCATCTAGCAGCAAGCTACGAATGTCATATCTCGCATCCACATTCTTTAAAGTATACTCCGAAAGTGAATGAATTTGTGTATTGAAAAAACATAACCCGTTCCGGGTTCCCACCCAGATATTTCCATTCTGGTCTTCACAAAGAGGGCCGATCTCCCTGCCAAGCTCTAATGTACCTGATAATGAGATAAGGGAATAGTAATCAAAACGCTTCAATTGCTTAGTCATGTAACTCACTCCGCCGGAGTTAGTCATCACCCAAAGTGTACCTTCGGCATCCCACATCATTGCATTAACAGTTGGATCGCCCAATGCTCGCAAGCCAAAGGGAGAATCGCCTCTACGAAATGTTTTAAGGTCGCGATTGAACAGATACAGTCCATTATCCGTACCAACTAACAATTCTTTTTCGTTATAATCCATCAAACAGAGAATAGCACCGAAATTCTGTGCAGACGCATCATAAATTTTCAAATCCGGGCTTCCTTCCTGATAACAACCTAATAAATTAGTACCTACGCCAAACCATATTTCATTCTTAATACTATAGAGACAATTGATTCTCTGACTGCCTATGTTTGAATCTGACAGAACCGGATAATTTTGCAGAAAGGTTCCCTTCTCATCAAAACAAAATAGTCCTTCCTGCATTGAAGAAACATAAATACGGGAATCTGCACTCTGACAGATATCCCAAACAAAAGAAGTATGAATACTATTCTGTGTCAGCACACCTGTCACTGGTTCATAAATAAACACACCTTGCCCCAACGTAGCAATCCAAATCAAACCACTTTGAGTTTTTATGATTTTCTTCACCTCACTACTGACAAATACGCCATACCGTGTTGTTTCATTAAAATAAGAAAAGCGGTCAGTAGAACGGTCATAGATATAAAGTCCCGAATTTGTTCCTACCCAGATATTTTCCCCTTCTTCCAAAAGGGAACTGACGAAATTATTACCCAAAGAATATTTATTATTCAAAGCATTCCGATACACCCTGTTGCCACAACCATCATAACAATTCAGTCCATCACTTGTGCCAATCCACAAAAAGCCATAGCTATCTTGAATCGAACACCAAGTCGTATTGTGCGAAAGTCCGTCTTCCACCTGATACCTTTTAAAAGAGAAATCAGTAGAAGCGAATATGGCTTCAAAATTGAAAACGATTATACAGATAAAGGCTGTAACCTGTTTTTTCATATAAATAAGAAGTAAAAAGGTTAATACAGATCAAGTCTACCGCCGATTCAGTCAAACCCCCGAACCTATTTTATCTTTAACGACAAATATCTCGGACAGCAGATTTAACAAGCGAAAATACACATTTTGAACTGAAAAATAGTTAAGTTTGCAGTTAAATAATAAATAATGTGCTAATAAGGCAAGGTGCTAATGTACCAACTGTCAATTGACACATTCATCAATCATCAAATCGCAAATCGTTAAATCGTAAATAAAAATGATGAATTGGAACCAATTAATATCAGCGAAACGTTTCGGAATGGAAGAATTCCATGAGGAACGACAGGAAAACCGATCCGAATTCCAACGGGACTATGACCGTCTTATTTTTTCGGCTCCTTTCCGCAGATTACAGAACAAAACGCAAGTATTCCCTCTACCGGGCAGCGTTTTTGTACACAACCGACTTACGCACAGTCTCGAAGTCGCCAGCGTTGGCCGTTCACTCGGGGACGATGTTGCCAAAGCACTTCTGGAACGTCATCCGGAACTTCAGGATTCTTTCCTGCCGGAGATCGGTTCTATCGTTTCGGCTGCTTGCCTGGCACACGATTTGGGTAATCCGCCTTTCGGTCATTCAGGCGAAAAGGCCATTTCCACTTTTTTCTCTGAAGGGAAAGGAGTTCGCTTGAAAGAGAAACAGCCCAACGGAGAGCAACTTTCTCCGATGGAATGGGAAGATTTGACACATTTTGAAGGAAATGCAAATGCCTTCCGGATACTTACACACCAGTTCGAGGGACGTCGTAAAGGTGGATTCGTTCTAACATACACCACTTTGGCTTCTATCGTAAAATACCCCTTTTCATCGAGCCTTGCAGGAACAAAATCCAAGTTTGGCTTTTTCGTCAGCGAAGAAGAAAGCTTCCGCAAAATTGCAACAGAATTAGGACTGATATTGCTCAACGAACATCCTTTGAAGTATGCACGCCACCCGTTAGTGTATTTGGTTGAAGCGGCAGACGACATTTGCTATCAGATGATGGATATTGAGGATGCATATAAACTGAAGATTCTCACCACAGAAGAGACTAAGGAGCTATTAATGGCCTATTTCAGCGAAGAGCGTCAGGAACATCTCCGGAAAACATTCCTGATCGTCAACGATGTCAACGAACAAATCGCTTACCTGCGTTCTTCCGTCATCGGTTTATTGATCCGGGAGTGTACCCGTGTCTTTTTAGATCATGAACAAGAAATCCTGTCCGGCACGTTCGAAGGATCACTAATCAAGCGCATAGCCGAGCGTCCGGCAGCAGCCTATAAACACAGCGTCGAAGTATCTATCAATAAAATCTACCGTTCACGGGACGTACTGGATGTTGAACTGGCGGGATTCCGCATCATCAGCACCCTGCTCGAATTGATGATAGACGCCGTAACCTCACCCGAAAAGACTTATTCCCAACTCCTGATCGACCGGGTTTCCAGTCAATACAATATAAAAGCGCCCGTACTCTATGAAAGAATACAGGCGGTACTTGATTATATATCGGGAATGACCGACGTCTTTGCTCTTGATCTTTATCGTAAAATTAACGGGAACAGTCTGCCTGCGGTGTAACCACTTTAGGAGTAAACACTTCTTCCCCTTCACAAGAAGACAATCTCAACGCATCCGGATGGCTTTCAATAAACGTCTGGATGTGTCGAATCCGTTTATCTTCGAGAATTTCGTCTACAGCAATCAGAATACCGGTCTCTTCCACATCGCCGAATTCATAATTGATAGCTGTTCCGAACATACGCATCGTAGGGCTTAGGCTCATATATGCATTTACCAACGGAGGTATATTATATCCCAGTTTACGGATTTCACAATTCAATATTTTATAGTCTTCCTTGAAAGAATGCTTGCAGAAGAGAGATTTCAGCTCTGCCTCGGAAGTTTCAAGTTTCAGAGGCTCGATCGGGGTGACAAGTTTCTCTTTGTCATAAAAATGCTTCTTAAGGAAATGAAGAATCATATCACGGCCACGACGATGATAGCTTGGATACATGGTCACTTTTCCAAAGAAATATTTCACATTCGGCATAACTACAGTCAGCGCTCCCAATCCATCCCACAAGTTATCCAAGGCAAACAAACCTTTGCTTCCGGCACGGGTAGACTGATATTCAAGCGTAACGAACGAACGTCCCAACTCAATTGTCTGTGGCAAATATTCCTTAATAAAGGCATCAGAGAAATGAAACATATGTGAAGTAGCCAGAATCGGAGCACCTTTTTCATCAAAACGCACGTCCGTACCAAGCAAATACCGGTAACCACCCAGAATTTCTTCCGCTTCCGGATTCCATACGATCAACTGCTTGTAGGGGTGCTCCATCGTGTCGTATTCATCAATATCCATTGACAGACCTGTACCTCCACCAGCAGCACGGAAAGCTATTTCACGCAAACGACCAATCTCTCTCATCACATTAGGAGCATTCTGATGAGTAATAATATAAATCTGATTATTACTCTTATTCGTCATTCGTAAGCGTCTGTCTTCCGTCAATTCTGCTTTTAGCAGTTCTTTGCTTACCGGTTTAATAATCTCTTCCATATTCCTTGTTATAGTTGTTCTATCAGTTACAGTTTATAAACAATATCCTTTACGTATTCAGCCCACTGCGCAGGAGTTTTCGATTTATCAAAAGTCTGCCAGGGTATAGGTTTGCCAAAAGTGACAGTAAAAGTTTTGTGGCGATTCTTAAACATTTCATCCGCAAGATACAACATAGCAATGTTAAACTTAATGCCCAGTGCCTTGCAAACATTTGCCAGATTGTAAAAGAAGTCAGAATTCCTGCCCCCAAAATGCACGGGTATTACATCACGTTTTGCTTGTATGCTCTTTACTACAAATGTCTTTTTCCATTCCAGGTCGCGAATCACTCCATTCTGACGGCGCGAACACAGTCCGGCAGGAAACATAATCAGCTGATCGTCGGACTGGAATCCGGCTTCCACCATCTTCGGAAAGTCCTTTGCCTGCTTGCCGGTTTTATTAATAGGTATGCAAAGGGGAGCCAACCCGCGTAGATTCATCAATAGATCATTCACCAGGTATTTCACCTTTCCCTCATAGTGCTTTCCTAACACATAACCAAGCGCAACACCGTCCTGTCCGCCCAACGGATGATTGGAAACAAAAGTGTACAGACCATCCTTTGGCAAATTCTCAATGCCTTTCACGTCCACTTTCGCATCCAGAAAATCCATACACGCCTCCAGAAAGTCCACTCCCAGTTTATCCTTCGACTCATTCAGGAATACATTAATTTCATCCTGATGAACAATTTTCTTCAGATAAGAAATCACGAACTTAGGGATGTACTTGTAATGCTTCGGAGCCTTCGTCCGAAGTATCTTATCGACATCGATCAAAAATAAAGAGTCATCAGTCATTCTTTTCAAATAAAAATGATGGCACAAAATTAACGGTTCTTTTTTATTAATCGCAATAATTTGGTAGAAAATGCAGGATTTAAGTTCAGAACATAAAAAAACACCACCCAAAAACTATCAAAAATGACCTAAAAACTATCCGCGGATAGTTTTCGGGTAAAAAAACGTCAGTTTTTCCCCTACCGGGTTTCAAAAATTCATGTAAACTTGCAACATCGAAAATAACAAACGAATATTCACCTTTAAAAAGCAACACATTATGAAAAGTTTAAGCTTCAGAAAAGACTTAGTAGGAGTACAAGATGAATTACTACGCTTCGCTTATAAACTGACAACTGACCGTGAAGAAGCAAACGATTTGTTGCAGGAGACATCATTAAAAGCATTAGATAATGAAGATAAATATACCCCTGATACAAATTTCAAAGGATGGATGTATACCATCATGCGCAATATATTCATAAACAACTACCGCAAGGTAGTCCGCGACCAGACATTCATCGACCAGACTGATAATCTTTATCATCTGAATTTGCCACAGGATGGAAGTTCTGAAAATACAGAAAGAGCATACGACCTGAAAGAGATGCACCGTGTAGTTAACAAACTCCCCAAAGAATACAGAGTTCCGTTTGCGATGCACGTTTCAGGATTCAAATACCGTGAAATTGCGGAAAAACTGAACCTCCCGTTGGGTACAGTGAAAAGCCGTATTTTCTTCACGCGCCAGAAATTACAGGAAGAGTTGAAAGACTTCCGCTAAACCTTAACTATATAAAACTTAGTGATTTTGAATCACATATTTCTTTAATGCAGATTTTTAGTTTTGATAATGATTAAAAGGCAGAAATACTCCGGTATATTCTGCCTTTTCTTTTATTGCGAAGATTAGTTGTCCGACACCCGGGTGTCAGCACATGTGCCTGTTGCACAACTCAATCATCGTATCAATTATCTCAAAATCTT
>NZ_QSUR01000036.1:0-60937 GCF_003439055.1 Bacteroides sp. OM05-10AA | reverse complement strand
TTGTATTAGATCCTAAAACGTTTTCTCAACCGTACAGACTTTAATGACACTCCATTTAAGATAAAAGACAAAACCTGATAAGAAATCTCGTAATTACCTGTATTGGGGTTAAATGTCGGTAACTCAAAACTTCCACCTTCGAGGCGCTTGTAGTACAGAAGAAAGCCATCGCCATCCCAACGCAGTATTTTTACACTTTGTCGGTTTTTACCAAAGAATAAAAAGATATCTCCGGAAACGGGAGACAAGTCCTTCATTTCCGATCGTATAATTTTGAATAAACCGTCAATGCCAAGGTTCATACGAACAAAGCCCTGGTACAGATAGTAGCGATTGGCTGATGTTAGAGAATACATGGATCTCCCTCCTTTCTTTCGTAATCGCGCAACATTTTAATAACACCACTGGGTGTGGCCCGTTTGACCGAAATGGTGGTTCCACTGTTAAAGGTGATTGTGATCCCGGCAAGACTAAACTCTTCTTCCGGCAACATGGCGGGTGCTATTTGAGTGAATGAAGGAGAGGAAGTTGTCGGTTGGGAGGGTTCAACGCCGCCATAATAATCACGGACCACATCTGCCTTGGCTTGTTTAACGCTATAGCCCCGTCTGGACATCCAGGAACTCATACCACCAAAAGTGGTATGCTGATCGCGGCAAACATCGGCTAAAGAACAATTGTAGTCTACTTTCAATACTTCAAGGAAATGTTTCCAAGTTTTTCCAAATCGATTTTCTGCTAAATCCATAATGCTTCATTTTTATACATAGCAAAAATATAAGAATGAAAAAAGGGCGACAAGATAGAATCGCGGAGACGCTTACGTTTTTTATAGGGAGTAATCTATAAACGCAAGCTTTGTTTTTATAAATGCAACTTGCGTTTATAAAAACAAAGCTTGCAATTATATAATTGAAGCTTGCATTTATAGTTTACCCTTAATCAAACGTAACTTTGCAATAAGTGCAAAGCAAGTTTGTCTTTAATGAAATGAAAGTTTTCTCTTAATGTTTATGTCTCATCAAAGCCGTTGATGAGACAATGAATCGGTAAGATCGTGAAATGGTGAGATTGAAAAGGAGAGAAAGGTAAGGGCAAACAGGTGTAAGTGGAGCGAAAATGCATAGATTTTAGTGTATGGAGTCTCATTTTATAAAGTGATACTCTATTTAATGAGAATATAACTTGTTGATAATGAGAAGAGTGTATTTAAATAAGTCTAACTAGATTCGTTGAGATTGATCTGCTTTATTTTACGACCGTTATATCCGAAATCCCCTCTATATTTGCATCGTGATTAAAACCGAAAAAGATAGTATTATGGAGACAATAGCTAACACTTACGACGACATTATCACCCGTTCTTATGAAGAATATTATCAGGTGATTCTTACCTATATTACTTATCGTATCACTCATCGCTACGAAGCGGAGGATCTAACCCAAGATGTATTTGTACGTCTGCTGGACTACAAACAAATGCTCCGTCCCGACACAGTGAAATATTTTCTGTTCACTATTGCCCGCAATATTGTAATCGACTATATCCGTCGTTATTATAAGAAGCAGGAGATAGACAGCTACATCTATGATACTATGTCTGCTTCTACCAATGAAACAGAAGAAAAAATTATCGGTGATGATTTAATGACAATGGAACGGACCCGTCTGGCTGCCATGCCCGAACAACGTCGGTTAATTTATACATTAAGCCATTTCGAAAATAAAACTTCTCCGGAAATCGCTAATGAACTGAATCTAAGTTGTAGGACGGTAGAAAACCACCTATTCCTTGGACGTCGTGAAATGCGCGAATTCTTCCGAAATTGTATATAATCTTATTCATTAATAAATAACCCTTTGTGCTTATGGAAAAGGAGTCAGAATTTACAAAGAGGTGTTTGTATGCCTCATCTTATTTTAGAGAACAAGAATTTAATACTATTTTTAAACCTCAAATTTAATTTTATGAATGATATCTTAAAGTGTTCGCCGAAGAGATTTTTATTTTCAATGGTGGTTGCTTCTGCGCTATTGACAGGAATACCCCAGAATACCTATGCAGAAGTTGATAGGTCACAAACTGCTATGCAGACGGTGACAGTAAAGGGGACTGTGTTAGATGCAAATAGTGAGCCGATAATCGGTGCTAGTGTGTTGATGAAGGGGACTACTAATGGTACAATTACGGATATAGACGGAAACTTTATACTTAGTAATGTCAATCCGGGAACATTGGTTATTTCTTATATTGGCTATAAAACAAAAGAAATTAATGTAAATGGTAGCGTACCTGTGAAAATTACATTACAAGAAGATTCTGAAGTATTGGATGAAGTTGTAGTAGTGGGTTATGGTACACAGAAGAAATCTTCATTAACAGGTGCTGTTGCAGTTGTTGGAGCTAAAATGCTTCAGGAAAAAGGAGGACTGTCTAGCCCATTGGAAGCTCTACAAGGACAGGTGCCTGGTGTTATGATAACTCGTAGCTCTTCTGCTCCGGGTGATGAAAGCTGGGGACTAAGTTTGCGTGGATCAGTATCTGTGAACAGTACAGAACCATTAATAATAATTGATGGGGTGGCGTATGAAAGTGTGAATGAGCTTCGTCTGCTGAATCCTAATGATATTGAGTCAATGAACTTTTTGAAAGATGGTGCCGCTGCAATCTATGGTTCTCGTGCTGCTGGAGGTGTTGTCCTAATAACTACAAAGAAAGGCGCTGAAGGTAAAGTGAAAGTAGAATATAGTGGTAGCGCTACTTTGAAAACTGTTGGTTTGATGGCTTCTGCTATGAATATTGATCAATGGGCAGATGGCGTAATGACAGCATTGACGAACGATAAAAATACGTCTAATGTATGGTATACTTATGCAGAATTGGCAAAGAAATATAAAGGATCATATCTTGATATGCGCTATAGTCCTAATCCGTTCGGTTCGACCAACTTTACAGATGTTGCGGATTTTGTGTTTACAGATGACGTAAATTGGCTGGATACGCTTTTTGGTGATACATGGAGTACAGAGCATAGTTTAAGTGTTTCTGGTGGTTCAGAAAAATCATCTTATCGTATTTCGATGAGTTATCTTTATGATGGTTCTACATTGCAATTTGGTGACAATAACAACAAGCGTTACAACTTTCGTATGAATAATACATATAAGTTTACAAAGAACCTGAAACTGGACTCTTCTATTTCGTACAATCGGCAAGAACAGGTTGCTCCGACACAGATTGAGTCTGCTTTATCCGCTACTTTGCCTATGCCGGGACTTCCATTTGAGTCCTTAAACGGAAAACCGTATGCATGGGGAACATGGGGATCTCCTGCGGCTATTGTTAGCAATGGTGGTAATAATAAACTCTCTGTTTCTGCTATCTCATTAAGTGAGACATTGAATTATCAGATTTTAGACTGGTTATCTGCTAATGCTAATGTTGGATATAGTACGAGTACGGCATCGCGTAATAAAACAATAAATTCTGTCACTTTTTATAATTATATGGGTGATGTAGAAGTGCGGACAGATCCAACGCAAGCAAACTCAACTTACACTCAGACAAGTTCGAGAACTGATTTTTATTCAGTTTCCGGTTATTTGGCAGCTAATAAAACATTTGCGCAAAAGCATAAGTTGAATTTGACATTGGGTGCACAATATGAATTTAAAGAGTACACTTATTTTGGAGTGATGGTGAAAGATATTCAGAATGGTATGGAAATAGTAAACGGTTCGGGTGATGTGACTTTGACTGGTGATGAAAAGAAATATCAAAATGCGAATCTTTCTTATTTTGGACGTTTTAATTATGATTATGATGGACGTTACTTGCTGGAACTGAATGGACGTTACGACGGCTCTTCTAAGTTCTTGCCGGAAAACCGTTGGGATCTCTTTTATGGTGTTTCATTGGGTTGGCGTATAAAAGAAGAATCTTTTTTGCAGAAAGTTGATTGGTTGAGTGATTTGAAGTTGCGTCTTTCTTATGCCGAAGTCGGTAATCAGAGTGGCATTGGAAACTATGACGGAGTGCAACTTTATAATTTGGTTGCAGCAGGTGATGATGGCGCATATATAGGTTCTAATAAACTTTCTTATATAAAAACGAACGGAACTCTGGCTTCTACAACACGTAGTTGGGAACGCATAAAAAATTATAATGTCGGTGTTGATTTTGGTTTTCTGAATGGTAGTTTGACTGGTTCTGTTGAGGCTTTTATGAAGCAGAACAATAATATGTTAGTTAGTGTCACTTTCCCGGGAACATTAGGAGATTCTGCTCCGAAAGCGAATGCCGGAAAGTTTAAAGGATGGGGATATGAAGGTCAGCTTAACTATCGCAACAGGATTGGAGATGTAAACTATCACATAGGTGGTACTTTTACTTTTGCCCGTAATAAATTAGTGGATTATGGTGGTACAACAGTTTTAAAGTCAGGATATGTACAAACACAACAAGGTTATCCTCTGAATTCAATTTTCGGTCTGCGTTACGGTGGCAAGATTCAGAATGAAGAACAGTTGGCTGCCTACAAGACAAAGTATTATAATAATAACGGAATTGGTATGCCATCGAATCTGCGTGTAGGTGACAATATGTATTGTGACGAAAACGGAGACGGTGTGTTAGATGAAAAAGACTATATCTATCTGGGCAGTGACACTCCTGAAATCTCTTATTCTTTCAATTTTGGAGCAGACTATAAAGGATTTGATATCAATGTTGTTTTCCAGGGAGCTGCCAATCGTTTTGTTTATCGTCCGATTGATAACTGGACAGTGCCGTTCCGTAGCAATTATACCAATACAAGCACTGCTTCTCTTGGCAATACATGGAGTGAAAATAACCGGGATGCTTACTATGCCCCATATACCAATGAAAGTAATATCAATAATTACAATTATCAGGCATCCTCTTTGACAGCACAAGATGGTCGTTATCTTCGTCTGAAGAATGTAACAATCGGTTATACTTTTCCTGCTAAGTTGTTGAATAAAACAAAAGTAATATCAGGGGCTCGTATATATCTGACGGGAGCTGATTTGTGGGAAACTACCAAAATAAAAGATGGGTGGGATCCTGAAGCATCTGCTCGTGATACCAATAATACCACTCAGGCAGCTAAGGGGGTGAAGCGTTATCCGTTCACTCGTAACTTTACTATCGGAGCTAATTTAACCTTTTAAATAATTGATGATATGAAATTAAAACAATATATAAAAGCCGCATGTCTTTTTTCTTTCGTAGCAGTGACAACTTCCTGTATGGATTTGGAACCATTGTCGGATTTGGGAGATAATTTGGTGTGGGACAACGCCGCTAATTTTCAGTTGTTTGCTAACCAGTTTTATAGTTGGCCTCATGATTTTGACCGTGCTGTGTCAGATGAACCACATAGTGATTACCGTTCTGATTTAGTGGCTGGTTCATCCATGAATGTATATAGCCAGGGTACAAATGCTATTCCTGCTACAGATGCTAATTACACCAAACTATATAAACGCATTTACTATACTAACCTATTGTTGAAGAATGCAGAGAGTTTTGATGTACCGGCAGATATTATAGTACCTGTAGCCGAAGCAAAGTTTTTCCGTGCATATAGTCATTTTGAATTAGTACAGCTTTATGGTGATGCTATTATTCTTACGGAACCTTTGGACTTGGATTCTGAAAAACTTTACGGCAGACGTAATGATCGTGGTGAGGTGATTGATCAGGTGATTAAAGATTTGAAAGATGCAGTTGGTGGCTTACCCGAAACATCATCAGAGGCAGGACGATTGAATAAATATATTGCATATGCCATGTTGTCACGTGTAGCGTTGTATGAAGGTACTTGGCAGAAATTTCACACTAACGGTAAAGATGCTACCTCAAATACTTCCCGTAGTACAGAATTGCTGACTATTGCGAAGGATGCGGCTAATGAAGTAATTAAAGGTGGTAAATATCAGTTGTTCTATAATGAAAAACTGGGTAATGAGAGCTATCGCTATATGTTTACATTAGAGGATGGTGCACAATGTAATCCGGCAAATCTTTCGAAGAGCGACAATACAGAATATATCTTTGTGAAACGTCATCGCAATGGAGATAAAACTGCATGGAATCTGACTCATGGTATGGTGGCAAATGCTTGTTATGTAACCCGTAAATTGGCGAATATGTATCTTTGTTCTGATGGGTTGCCTATTGGTAAGTCATCTAAATTCCAGCAATATGCAGGTGTGACGGATGAATTCCAAAATCGGGATAACCGCATGGGAAATAATATGTTATATCATGGACAACAATACTGGAATAATGACGGTAAATGGCGCACAACTTGGACGGATGCTGATTTAACAAGTAGCCTGACTGCTAATGTACGTTCGGGTAGTGGATATCAAAACCGTAAATGGGGTACTGAACGCCAGGTGGAAGATTATTACGAATCTTATGATTTCCCAGTTATCCGGTATGCAGAAGTATTGTTGAATTATGCAGAAGCTGTTTATGAATTGAATGGTACTATTACAGATTCAGAATTAGATTATTCATTGAATAAGGTTCGTCTTCGTGTCAATCCAAATATGCCTAAATTGAGTAGTACATTAGTTTCGGCAAACAATCTTTCAATGCGTGAAGAGATACGTCGGGAACGTACTGTGGAACTTGTATTGGAAGGTTTCCGTATTGATGACTTAAAACGTTGGGCTACAGCTCCTGATGAAATGCCACAAGATATGCTTGGTATACAAGTAACAGGTACCTGGTTTGAAACAAACTGGACAGATCATAAACGTTCACTTAGTTCTGACGGTTGCCTCATTCTTTATAGTGATCGTACTTGGAATGATAAGCTTTATCTTTATCCGCTGCCTTCTGATCAATTACAGTTGAATCCACAGTTGGAACAGAACCCTGGTTGGAAGAACTAAGATGTATTATTGTAATAATGAATAAAAGAGAAAACGTATGAAACAGATATTAAAATATGGACTGGGTTGTCTTTTTATGACAGCAGTTGTTTCCACATTTTTGTCATGTGATGATAATGATGAGGTATCCCCACTTTCTAAAGCGATTTATCCTGCGTCGGTTGAAATGATTATTTCTGAAGATTTACAGCAATTTATCTATATTGATGATACGAAAGTCAAGGTACTTCCTTTAGTAAAAGGAGAGAAAGTGGAATTGGGATATAGTATAACACCTGATGACGTAACTTATAAGGAGGTGAATTGGACTTCCAGTAATGAAAATGTCGCCACGGTGGATGCCAATGGTACGGTAAATGCCGTTAGTGGTAATGGTACGGGTATTGCTGTAATTCAGGTTGCTCCAAGTGTTTATTATTCGGGTAGTGATGTGGCTAGTGCCTTGAAAGTGTTGGTTGTTAATTCATTGGTTAGTGCGGAGAGCATTACGATTAGTTCTGATGCGGATAATGTATATGCAGGAGAGACGTTGCAACTTTCAGCAGCTATTTTGCCGTCTGCTGCTACTTATAAGACAGTGAAATGGTCAAGTTCCGATGAAACTGTAGCTACTGTAAATAAGGATGGACTTGTTACGGGACTGGATAGTGGTAAAGGTGCCGCTGTCACTGTTACTATCACTGCCACATCTTTGGACGGTGCAAATGTGATAGCTACTAAAGATATTATCGTGAATTCGATTGTGCAACCGGAAGAGATTACCATCGATCAAGATTACTCATCAACCAATGGCTATGAATTTGCTATTGCAGAAAAGAGTGTAGCATTGAACTTTACTACAGTGCCGGAAAATTGTACTAAGTCATTGATAGAATGGACTTCAAGTGATGAAACAATTGCTACAGTGAAAGCTGGTGTTGTTACTTTTAATACCAATGGTATGTTCGGTAAGGTTACTATTACTGCTACTTGTCCGGAGACAGGAAACTCTTCATCTATAGAATTGAACTTAGCGGAAGGATTAATACGGGAGCTTTTCCGTAGCGAGAATTACACATGGGCTAATGCTGCAAATGCGGAATCGCATACATGGAATAAAGAAGAAGGCTATATAACGATTAACACTAAATTGACAAGTGGAAAATGTCGTGGAGACTTGATTTGTAAGAGTCCAACGTCCTGGTTGCATGCCGGTAATTATCCTATCTTCGCAGTTCGTATGGATGATGTGAAGGATTATGATGGAGTAACTGCACGTAATATAACTCTTGATGCATCTGGAACATGTGATGGAACTAAATATTCTGGTGGTTTAGATGGAAATAACAATAGATGGTTGAATGATTATAAATGTAGTGATGGTAGCCATGTATTTATTTATGATATGACTAGTCAGAAATGGAATACAGGCGGGTTGCTTCCGACAACTTCTATTGCAGCGTTTACAACTCTTCAATTTAAATATGCTGATATTGTTTCGTCTACGCCTGTAAGTTATAATGTTTACTGGATACAGACATTCAAAACATTGCAAGATGTACAGGCATATATTGAGTCGGAAGGGCTGGCTTATGAAGTGATAAAATAATAGAATAATAAATTATGTCTCAAAATAGATTCTTATGAATAAAAATATAATAAAGACAATAGGTTTAGCACTGCTGATAGCAGTGCAAACTTCCTGCCGTGAGAATGAATTCGGAGTAGTGGATTTGACACTTCCGGAAGGAGTATATGTTCCGGTAGAAGCAGAATATACCTATAATCATCCTTGTGCTATGTTTAATCAGGCTGATTTTGACCGCGTGAAGAATATGTTGGATGATGGGACTGCACCGCAAAAGGTAAAAGATGAATTTGAAAATTTAAAGAACTCGATTTATGTTTCAGCTTCTTCATACAATCCGCAACCGCAAACTAAGATTGTTCGTGGCGATGTGACCGGAACGGGCGTTAATAAAGAAAATTACGATTATGCAATGAGGGATGCCGCGGCTGCCTATCAAATGGCACTTTTATGGAAGCTGACTGGTACTGAACAATATGCAAAGAATGTAATTAACATCTTGAATCAGTGGGCTGCGACCTGTACGGAAGTAACTTCTAATGATGCTAATCATAAACTGGCAGCAGGCGCACAAGGATATACTTTTGCTAATGCAGCAGAAATTATGCAAACTTATGATGGTTGGACAGAAGCGGATAAAGCCACTTTTAAAACATGGATTGTGAAAGTATTCGCTTCTAAAAATAAAGATTTTTTGGATAACCACCAAGGTAGTAGTAACTGTGCTTTACATTACTGGTCGAATTGGGACTTGGTTAATATGTGTTCTTATCTGTCTATTGGCATTTTGACTGAAGATGATGATATGGTTAATTATGTCATCAACTATTTTTATAATGGAGCTGGTAATGGAGCCCTAAATAATTTAATTCAGGGCACCCATATTGATCCATTGTCGAATGAAGAGATATGTCAGAATCAGGAGAGCGGACGTGATCAGGGACATGCTCAAATGTCGGCAGCTGTGACTGCTAATCTTTGTCAGATAGCTTATACATTCTATCAGGATAACAAAGATGTTGCTCGACTGGATTTCTTTGCGGCTAACAACAATGCAATTATGAAAATGGGTGAG
Source organism: Bacteroides sp. OM05-10AA (assembly GCF_003439055.1). NCBI lineage: Bacteria > Pseudomonadati > Bacteroidota > Bacteroidia > Bacteroidales > Bacteroidaceae > Bacteroides > Bacteroides sp. OM05-10AA. Next base: position 51,365 of record NZ_QSUR01000036.1, on the reverse strand, counting down.
TATGTAGCGCTTAGTAATGCAACGGATGGAGTGAAAAATGACAATTCAGATGGTACTTGGTTGATTGATATTGCAAAAATACCTTTTAAAGAGTATCAGTATTGTATAAATTGTACATGTAAAGATAAGAACCATGGGCAAGATCATAAAATGGTGTCTGATGATGGTCGTGGTGAAGTTCGTCCCGGATGGGAAATCTTTTACACCCACTATGCAAAGATCAAAGGATTAACTAGTGGTTATAAGTATGCTCAAATGCTGGCAGATAAGATGCGTCCTGAAGGTGGGGCAGGAGAGGCTGCTAATCGTTATGGCTCCAATAGCGGTGCTTTTGACCAATTGGGTTGGGCTACGTTGATGTTGTATCGTGAATAGAGTTAGTATGAGTTTTTAGATAAATAGAAAAAAGTTGTGAGGGGATTAGGTATTTACCTAATCCCCTTCGTATATATAAGCAAATAGGTTAAGAAATAGATTGTTTGGAATCAGATAATAGATTCAGTTTTTAAAGTGATTGGTTTTATATAAAGGTAGAAAGAACCTGTTTTTAGGAATAATACTTGAATTTAGAAAAGAATTATTAGTTAGGTACTATGCGTAAAAAGATTCTGTTTTTAGCAGGAATGATGGCTTGCTGTTCATTGGCAGGTGCACAAGAAATTTCTAAGACCTGGGTGGCTGATAAGGGAAATGGAACTTATCAGAACCCGGTTCTTCATGCAGACTATTCGGACCCGGATGTATGTGCAGCCGGAGATGATTTCTATATGACAGCATCCAGTTTTAATTGTATTCCCGGAATTCCTATTCTTCATTCCAATGACTTGGTGAATTGGTCGCTGGTAAACTATGCGTTACCGGTTCAGGAGCCGGAAGAATTCTTCGATAAGGCACAGCATGGTAAAGGCGTATGGGCACCGGCTATTCGTTTTCATAACGGGGAGTTCTACATTTACTGGGGTGATCCGGATTATGGAATCTATATGATTAAAACCAAAGACCCGAAAGGAAAATGGAGCAAGCCTGTATTGGTGAAAGCCGGGAAAGGTATGATTGATGCCACTCCTTTGTGGGACGAAGACGGAAAAGTATATCTGATACATGCTTATGCCGGAAGCCGTAGCGGAGTGAATAGTATTCTCGTTATTTGCGAACTGAATGCAGAGGGAACAGAAGTAATTTCCGATCCGGTGATGGTATTTGACGGAAATGATGGAAAGAACCATACGGTAGAAGGACCGAAGCTTTACAAACGCAACGGATACTACTATATTTTTGCTCCGGCAGGTGGGGTAGCAACCGGTTGGCAATTAGTACTTCGCTCGAAGAACATTTACGGCCCCTACGAATCGAAGATCGTAATGGCACAAGGAAAGACAAATATCAACGGGCCTCATCAAGGCGGTTGGGTAGATACGAATACAGGAGAATCCTGGTTCGTTCATTTTCAAGATAAAGGTGCTTACGGACGCGTGATTCATCTGAATCCGATGACTTGGGTAAATGATTGGCCTGTAATCGGAGTAGACAAGGATAAAGATGGTTGCGGTGAACCGGTAACGACCTATAAGAAACCGAATGTAGGAAAGACATATCCGATAGCCACTCCGCCGGAGAGTGATGAATTCAATACCCGTCATTTAGGGTTACAATGGCAATGGCATGCCAATAAAAAAGACACTTACGGGTTCACGACCGACTTGGGGTATATTCGTCTTTATGCAGGCAGCCTCTCGAAAGAATTTGTGAACTTCTGGGAAGTTCCTAACTTGTTGATGCAAAAGTTTCCGGCTGAAGAGTTTACAGCTACGACCAAGTTGACATTTACTGCCAAGCAGGACAGGGAACAAACCGGAATCATTGTGATGGGATGGGATTATAGCTATCTCTCCATTCGTAAGGCGGGAGATCAGTTTATTCTGCAACAAGCAGTCTGCAAGGATGCGGAACAGCAAAATCCCGAACAGATAAAAGAATTGGCAAACATTCCGGTGGAACATCTGAAGATGCCGGGAGTAGCAGATAACGAGTGGCAAACAGTTTACTTGCAAGTAAAGGTTCGTAAAGGAGCCGTTTGTACATTCGCTTATAGTCTGGACGGAAAGAAATACACGACAGTGGGAGAGCCTTTCACAGCCCGACAAGGCAAATGGATTGGAGCCAAAGTCGGAGTATTCTGCGTAACTCCGAATGAGGGCAATCGTGGATGGGCAGATGTAGACTGGTTCCGGATGACTAAGTAACTGATGGAGTGACTAAGTAACTGACCGCTCAAGTAACTGACAAAGAGAAATAAAGATTAAGAATTAACGCGAATATATTGAACTAAGATGAAAAAGATTGTAGTAGGTCTGGCTGTGATGTTAGGTTTTTGTATGTGCACTCACAAGCCTTCCGGTACATTGGATGTGAATAAGGCATTAGACTACTGTGCAGAGCAGACACAACGTACGCTTACGGAACTGAAAACAGATTCCGGCATTGACTATACGATGATGCCACGTAACATTATGGCTGACGAACACCACTGGAACTGTCGTAAGGCAACGAAAGAAGAATGGTGTGCCGGTTTCTGGCCGGGTGTGCTCTGGTATGATTACGAATATACACAGGATAAGCACATTCTGGAAGAAGCGAAGAAGTTTACGAACTCATTGGAGTTCCTTTCTCAAATACCGGCTTATGACCATGATTTGGGATTCCTCGTATTCTGCAGTTATGGAAACGGCTATCGCTTGACGAAAGATCCTGCTTATAAGAAAGTGATTTTGGATACGGCCGATTCGCTGGCTACTTTATTCAATCCGGTGGTAGGAACAATGCTTTCATGGCCTCGTGAAGTGGAACCACGCAACTGGCCTCACAACACAATCATGGATAACATGATTAATCTCGAAATGCTTTTCTGGGCAGCGAAGAATGGAGGAAATCCTTATTTGTATGATGTTGCTGTTTCTCATGCTGATAAAACAATGAAATGTCAATTCCGTCCCGATTATACATCCTACCATGTAGCAGTCTATGATACCATCACAGGTAATCTGATAAAAGGAGTAACCCATCAGGGCTATGCAGACAGTACCATGTGGGCGCGTGGTCAGGCATGGGCAATCTACGGATATACTGTAGTCTATCGGGAGACGAAAGATCCTAAGTATCTTGATTTCGCACAGAAAGTGACAGATGTTTATCTCGAACGCTTGCCGGAAGATAAAGTGCCTTATTGGGATTTCAGTGCACCGGGAATACCGGATGCTCCCCGTGATGCTTCGGCTGCGGCAGTGGTGGCCTCTGCTTTACTTGAACTATCCACTTACCTCCCGAACGGAACCGGAAAACGTTATAAAGATGCAGCTATTGAAATGCTGGCAAGCCTGAACTCTGACAGTTATCAGAGTGGCAAAAGCAAACCGTCATTCCTGTTGCATAGTGTAGGACACTGGCCGGCTCATTCCGAGATAGATGCTTCTATTATTTATGCAGATTATTATTATATCGAAGCCTTGTTGAGGCTGAAACGTCTGCAAGAAGGACACGGGGTATTGGGATAACCGTATTACCGGGCTTATGAATACGGTAATATCAAAGTATCGGTAGAACTCATAAAGTGAATAATTAGATTAGTATAGATTATAAGCTAAAAAACGAAAAGCTCTGCAAGAACGAAGGTTCTGTGCAGAGCTTTTTTACTGGTTAGGGTTAGGTTTATTTTATTGTTTTACCTTGATAATGTCATAATTCAGATCGCTGACAGCTTCTTGCAAGCTATCGTTCACCAGACGAAGAGTGGTGTCATTTACAATCACGAAATACATCGGAGCTTCACCGTCCTTCGGAGTTAACTTAACAGCAGTCACAGGTTTTTTGTTCACTACCTTGTGTACAGTCTGCTGTTTTCCTTTTGAAGTGAAAGTCTTGTTTTGTCCTTGACCTTCAGCATCGAGGTAAGTCATATCCAGTGTATACGCAGTATCTACACCGTCAGTTGCAGCGTTCAAGGTCAGTACATAGTCAATACCCGGACCGTCGGCAGCAGGAAGAGTACCTTCATAAACTTCAGTTAGTTCGGTAATCGGAGTCATAGCAAGAGCTAGACTGTCTGCTTGAGCCTCTGCGGCTTTGTTTGCTTTTGATTGGCATGATGCCAAAGCAGCTACGACTGCTGCTAACATAATTACTTTTTTCATCGTTAAGTGCTTTAAGTTAATATAAATATAGTGAGCTATTGCTCGTTTTTGCTATTCTATTCCTGTTCCTCGTCCCGTTTGATGACAAGCAGTTTGTCTACTCGTCCGCGGTCCATGTCCACCACTTCGAATTGCAAATTCTTGTAGGTGAAGATGTCTCCCGCTTTCGGGATACGGCCAATCAGGAACATGGCTAATCCACCCAGAGTGGTGAAGTCTTCCGATTCCAGATCTTCATAGGATAAAATACCCATTTCCTCCATGAAGTCGTCGATGTTCATTGAAGCTTCCACCAGCATCGAACCATCCTGCCTTGTGACGATTTCTTCTTCTTCCATTTCATCCTCTTCAAGGATGTCTCCGAAGATACTTTCGGTCAGGTCGTGCAGTGTGATAATGCCTTCTGTGCTGCCATACTCGTTAACAACAACTCCGAACTTGTTTTTGTTCTTCTTAAATAGCTCTAAAACTTTATTTGCATATAAACTTTCCGGAATAAAGAGGGGAGGACGGGCAATTTCGCGTAAGTTAAACAGCTTTTTACTGCCTACCATCAGGATAATATCCTTTACGGAAACCACACCGATAATCTCATCTTTCCGTTCGTCCACCAACAGATATTTACTATAATGTTCTTCTTCGATCGTCTTCATCACCTTTTCCTGCGTATCATCAGGGTGAAGGATAATGAGATCTCTGCGATGCGTCATCAGTTCGTTAGCCCGTTTGTCGGAGAAGCGGAACACATCACGTATCATTTCCGTTTCCTCTTTGTCAATCACACCCTGTTCCGAACTTTGGTGGAGAATCATTTTGATTTCCTCCTGCGTCATGGGGCGTTCTTCGCTTTTCAAACCGATTAGTTTATTCAGTAGCCGGGTAGAGACACTCAGCAACCATACAAAAGGATAAGAAACCTTTGTCAGCAGAATCATGACCGGGCTGAACAAAGTGGCGTACCGCTCCGGATTACTAAGAGCGATAGATTTGGGTACTAGCTCTCCGATAATCAGAGAAAGATAGGTAATGATTGCTACGGTAGTAATCATTGCCAGGTTGCGTGCATAAGCTTCTGCGCCCGGAATGAGAGAAAAGAAAGGAACGAGGTCGTCGGCAATTGCCACACCACCATACGCACCGGATACGATACCGATCAGAGTGATACCAATCTGAATGGTAGATAAGAACTTTTCCGGTTCTTCCAATTGTTTCAAAACTCCGCGGGCTGATTTGTTACCTTTTGCGACAAGTGTTTCAAGACGTGCTTTGCTGGATGATACCAGCGCAATTTCATACATGGCAAAAATGCCATTCAGTACAAGTAAGAGAAGTATGATAAGAAATTCCATAAATGGATTAAAATGGTTATAGGGTCGAAATTACAAGAAATCAGGACACTATGCAAATCTATGTTATAGATTAATGATTTTTTAATAATAGTGTGTCCTTTTTTATCAAAAACAGAGGAGGAGATACATTGGTTTGTCAACCTCAGTATCTCCTCCTTTATTTGATTTAGGGACGATGTCCGTTATTATTTAGCGTAAGTTGCTGCTTTTGCTTTCGCACGTTCGATACGTTTCATGGTATCCGGGTGTGACGAGAACATCTTTTGCAGGTAAGAAGCTTGTGGAGCATCTTTCGACAGTTCGGATAACTTAGTCAGTGAGTTAGCCATTGCATACGGGTTGATACCGTTCTTTACACAGAACTCTACTCCGTAATCATCCGCTTCGCTTTCCTGCTTCTGTGAATATTGTGCGCCTGCCAGAGCTTCAGCCATAGCTCCCAGCTCGGAGTCGGTCAGTTTGGCTACTTTATCGCTGCTGGCACCTGCTGCATTCTTCACAGCTGAACGGAGATAAGCATTCTTCATGGCATCTTTAGAGTCTGTGTGAACTACGTGGCCAATTTCATGTCCTACCACTGCCATCACTTCTTCATCCGTCATCACATCCATCAGACCGGCGCAAATACGTACACTACCGTCGCCACAAGCGAAAGCATTTACGTCTACCACTTCATATACACCAAAGTTAAGTTTCAGTCCATCCACTTCTTTGATATGTCCCGTCAACTTCTCCAGACGTTTGCCATATTCAGTATCAGGTTTGGTCAATGGATTATGAGCATCCATCCATACCATATACTCCTTACTCATGTTGGCGATGTCCGCATCAGATAAAGTAACGGCTGATACTACGTCTTTACCGGCTTGTAACGCTTTTCCCAAATTAATCTTCTTGCCGAATTGTGCAGAAGCTGTCATACCCATGCCTAACAATACGAAGGCAATCATAGCGATTTCTCTTTTCATACTCTTTTCTAGTTTACAGTTTTATGCATAAATTAATACTCAAATGTTATTCCTAATGTGGGGAGCAATGTCCCGCTCGATTGTTTGAGGCGTTTCATTTTATAGTGTTGGCTGTCGGCAGGAGCTTCCGGATTTTCAATGATACCGGTGCTCATCAGTACATCTTGCTGTTTCAGTTTGCTTACCGTGATATTTTGCAAATCAAGATAGAATCCCAGCATACAATGTTTCAGATAAAATGTCTTGTCGATACGGAGGTCTACCTGTGCAAAGGCCGGAAGACGTTCTTTATTATATTTAGAATAGTCGTAATATGCTTTACCTTGTGCATCCCAGGCAGATACCAGAGATGACTTTTCTTCATCATAAGGCGTATAAGGAGCACCGCCGATGCAACTGACTTTCATCCCGACACTCCATTGGCGCGGTAGATTGTAGGTTCCCCGTAAGTTGAAGATATACCGGTTGTCCCATGCGGATGCAATGTATTCACTCTCTTTGTCGTTGCGGTATTCGCTTTTAAAGATGGTAAAGGAAGAAGCCAGATTCAGTTTCTTGGCGATCAGCCATTTCACCAGAATCTCCGCACCATACGAACGTCCCTGGGCGGTGGAGGTCAGCAATTCGTTGCCAATCACCCCGTAGTCATTCCCTTTGCAGGTGAGAGGAATGCCATCCACAACGGAGAGCGGAATTTTATCATAATCTTTGTAGAATCCTTCCACGGAAACTTCGAAAGTATCTCCTTTGCGCCAACTGATACCCAGACTTTCCTGGCTGACTTTCATATAGCGGAGATTGTATTTGTTGACATACGTTCCGTTATTATCCTTAAAACCGAGAGCCGTGTAAGGAGGCAACTGGTAATAAAGTCCTGCATTTCCGCTTAAAAACCAGTGATCGGCAAGTTGATAGGAGAGCGATATGCGCGGTGAAAGCTGGTCGGAGAGTGATTTCATCGCCGATGAATAATTGTTGGCATCCGCTCTCAATCCCAAAGAAGCAGTGAAGCGTTCGTCCATCGAAGAGTAGCTGATAGTGCCGAAAAGTCCCCAGCGCATCATTCCCAAATAGGTATGGTAATCAAACGTTTGTGCCTGATTGGTATATGCCTTTTGATAGGTGGTGTTGGTATATTGGCTATAATCCAGGTTCACTCCGAGGTTGACCTTCCAGTTGCGGAAAGAAGAATTGTTTTCGAAACGGAACTTTGTCTCTTGTTCGGTAGAACGGAGGCGGAGCATCAGATTCTCCGGAATACTTTCATCATTCTGACGGTATTTGGTGTTGCGGTTGTTCAGATAGCTGTGACTGACTACCACCGACTGCACATGTGCGCCTGCATAATGACGATAAACGGCTCCCAATGTAAATGTCTCCTGCTTGATTTTCGGCAGGTAACTAAGGATGTATTCATTGTCTTCGCTATCCGCTTTCGTGTTCAATCGCATATTGTCGATTCCTCCGAGTCCCAGCACTGTCAACTCGTTCTGTTCGTTAAACCGGGTTTTCAATTTGAACTGCGCATCGGTGAAAGTCGGCAGGAAAGGGAGGTCGAGCATATCAAACAGGAATTGTAGATAAGATTGACGTACAGATACCAGATAAGAGGTCTTTTTCCCGATATGCCCGTTGGAGGCGAGCGAGACTTCGGATGCTCCGAGGGTAGCCTTTACAGAGTTGTGCTCCATATCTCCGTCGCGCAACTTGAAATCAAGAACGGAACTAAGCGCGTTTCCTCTATCAGTGGGGAAAGCACCGGTGTAGAAATTGACTTCACGTATCAGGTCGGCATTGAGAATCCCCACCGGACCACCGGAGGCTCCTTGCGTACTGAAGTGATTGATATTGGGAATTTCCACTCCATCCAGGTAGAAACGGTTTTCAGAAGGAGAACCACCGCGCACAATCAAGTCGTTGCGGTATCCAATCGGTGAGAAGGCAACTCCCGGATAAGACTGTACAATGCGTGAAATGTCCCGATTGGCTCCCGGACTTTTTTCTATTTCCTGCAATCCGATAATGCGCAGGCTGACGGGACTTTCCAAATCACGTCGGAAAGGAGAAGCGGTGACGGTTACTCCTGCGAGTTCGGTCAGGTTCTCTTCCATCTCTATTGAGATGTTCAGATCTTTGGTAGATACAATATATTCGGGAGTGGTGACACTCTTGTAGCCGATGGCAGTTGCTTGCAGGCGGTAGATGCCGGGAGGCACTTGTTCGATGGTGAAATGGCCTTCTGCATTGGTGACGCCACCTTTGTTCAGCCCGAGAACCATTACGTTAATGAACTCTAATGGCTGACGGCTGTTTTTCTCAATAACCGTTCCCCTGATTTGATGTACAGGTTGTGCCTGTAGCAGGGAAAGCAGAAGGTTTGAAAATAGTAGCAATGTCAACAGTCTTTTCATGTGATTGCGAATTATTGCTGCGAAAGTACGAAAAAAGTATTAAAGAATGATACCTTCCGTGAATAAAAACAGAATATGTCTTATATTTGTGGGACATATTAAAAACAGATTCCTCATGAAGACTGTAAAACTGATAACTTGTAATGATGCGATGAAGGCACATATCCTTCAAGGGGCATTGGAGAATGAAGGTATCGAATCTATTCTGCACAATGAGAACTTCTCTACTTTGTATAAAAGCTGTGTGAGCAGTATAGCGGGGGTGGATATACTGGTGGCAGATGAAGACTATGATAAGGCTGTTCAAGTATTGAGAGATAACGATAGTTGGCCGGAAGAGTTGACGCTTTGTCCGTATTGCGGCTCGTCGGATATCCGGTTGGTTTTGAGGAAAGGAAAGCGATGGCGTGCGATGGGTGCTGCCGTACTTTCGGCATTGATGGTCATTCCTCCGGGAGACAACCACTGGAATTATATTTGTAAGCAATGTCATAAAACCTTTGAAATGCCGGTTTCTAAATTTGATCCCTCCGCAGTAGCAGAGGAATAACTATATCTAACTATATAACACACAATGAAAAAGAAAAAACTTCTATTAATTGCTCTTCTTTTAGTATGGGTGGCTCCTTCGTTTGCTGCCAAAGTAGATACTTTATTAATTAAAAGTCCTTCCATGAATAAGGATGTGCAAGTGGTGGTGGTAACGCCGGATGCTGCGCTGGGGAAGAAAGCGGTAGCTTGTCCCGCCATTTATTTGTTGCACGGTTACGGTGGAAATGCTAAAACATGGATTGGAATTAAACCGAATCTTCCTCAAATTGCGGACGAAAAAGGAATTATATTCGTTTGTCCGGACGGAAAGAATAGCTGGTACTGGGATAGTCCGCTCAATCCGTCTTATCGTTATGAAACTTTTATTTCATCGGAATTGGTGAAGTATATCGACGAACATTACAAGACGATTGCCGACAGAAAAGGACGTGCCATCACCGGATTAAGTATGGGTGGACACGGAGCGATGTGGAATGCGATCCGTCATAAAGATACGTTTGGTGCCAGTGGAAGTACCAGTGGAGGACTGGATATCCGCCCGTTCCCGAAAAACTGGGAGATGCCTAAGCAGTTGGGAGAATATGAAACGAATAAAGAAGTCTGGAATAATCACACTGTTATCACGCAGATTGATAAGATAGAGAATGGTGATCTGGCTATCATTTTCGATTGTGGAGAAGGGGATTTCTTCCTGAATGTGAATAAGGATTTGCATAACGCTCTGTTGGAAAGAAAGATCGATCATGATTTTATAACTCGTCCGGGTGCACATAACGGAACGTATTGGAGTAATTCTATTGATTATCAGATTCTATTCTTCGATAAGTTTTTCAAGAAATAAATCCGGGAATACTTGACTTTGGCTTTTCAATGTCGTATCTTTGGATACAGAATCATAAAATAGATTGAGGTTAAACTACGATAGAAGGAGGAGGCGAAAGCTTTCTCCTTTTTTGTTGTATGCTGCGGTGACGGAGAATCTCACCCCGGCTTGTAGCGGTTGTAAGCCCGGGGCTAAAGACTCTTTAGCTGCCGGGGGATGGTAAATCAGGTGTTTTATCAGGGTAAATCATACGCTCTGTTAAGTGTAAACCGATGCTTTGTTAGATGTAAACCGATGCTTTGTTAGATGTAAACCGACGCTTTGTTTAGTAGAATCAGACGGTCTGTTTTGAAAAGGTGGAATAATGGGATTCTTTTGTTAATGATGCGTAAATCTGCTATTGACAAGAAGTGTGGTGAAAAACGAAAAGAAGTGCTCCCCTAAAGTTTCTTATATAACTTTAGGGGAGCACTTCTTTTCATTCTATTTGGTTCTTGCTTTGCTCCTATTTAATCTTTAGACCGCCGCCACCGACAAACCGCCTACTTGCGGGACTAATAACACTTTTCTCAATCTTGAATTGTGCTTTTGTTGTTGTATCTTCCTCTTTTTTCGGGGGATAAGTGCCTTCTATAACTCCGATGGCTACTTTCAGGAGTCTTTCATTGGGATCACCGAATGGCAGAAACTCACTGTAATTGGTTATTCCATCAATGGTTGTTTCACTGATTTTAAGATCTGCGTTAGGTACGAAGGAACCGTTTTCATCATGCTTAGAATTATAAACTGTACAAACCACTGGATTCACTGACCATAGGAATTCCTCGTTGACAAACTGCTCTGTTGCTACATTTTGCCCTTTAGTGGCGCTACCTATGCTTACAACGGGATAGCTGTCCTTCAAGAAGAGACTCCCTATTAACATTTCCGGTGCTCCGGCTGTTGTTCCGCTGGTGATAACAAACAGACCGGGCAGGTCTAAATTAGTACCGCTTCCTAATATGGTAGGATCAAAGTTGATGGTAGCATCTTTATTTCTGTTCTTGTCGTTGTATTCCAGATAAGCCATTGGCCCGTTTAATCGTGCGTTTGAAGTTAAGATTGTGCCTAATAACTGCACACAATCTAATGAACCTCCGGCATTGTAGCGCAAGTCGAGTATGACATACTTCACGCCTGCTTTCTTGAATTCTTGTGAGATTTGACGCAATTCGTCATTGTATTTTTCCGGATCAGCTTTTGTCCCGGCGGTGAAGCTGTTGTACATGAGATAGCCAACCTTGATGTCGCTATTGTTTTCTTTTACCGTAAGTATCTCTGTCTTATGTACCGGATTATCCTCAACGGCTCTTGCAGCAGGTAGTTTTAGTGTTTTATCATTCGGCACTACCTTATATACAGTTGTTTCTTCTTCGCCTACTTCTCCTTCTTCAGGCTCAACGGGAACTTCTTTCCATACTCCCATCACTAAATCCCGGGCTTTGGTCCCTTGCAGTAATTGAGTCTCGTATTTTTTGCTGATGTAAGAAGTATCGACTTTCATAATCCAGTCACCGCGCACCAATCCGGCCGCTTCTGCCGGTGAACCGGGAATGACGTAAGTAATTAATGCATTATAAGCTGTATCGATATCTGCACTTCGAACCAGTGAATAATCAAATCCATAGGTAGGTAGGGGAGTTTCCATCACAGAATCCACAAACGAATAACTGTCGCTTTTCGATTTTACTTTAGACAAGAACGAAGCAGGATCCAGAAACAGATTCACATCATCGTAGGAAGGTAGATCTTGATACCACAGATAGTTCTGTTGCATGATGTCGAGCATCCATGTATCCAGTGCGGTCTGATGGGCATACTCCGGCCAGCGGTCGACACCACAGGAGAAAAAGCCACTGATAAATACGATGCTCAGGGCAGGTATGAGGATTATCTTTCTTAATTTCGTCATCATAAAAAGCTTTTTACTGTGCAAATGTAGGAAATACTTTGCTTATCTACCACATTTATGGTATAAAAATGCCTTCAATATGTGATTGGCTGTTAGAGATTCTTGCCTTATCTTTGTAGCATAGAATTTTTTAATAGGTATTAGCTTACATATAGAACGTTATTAATAGACGAATCATTATTCATGGATATAGCTGCATTATTATCAGGAGGTGTCGACAGTTCGGTTGTTGTACATCTCCTTTGTGAGCAAGGATATAAGCCCACTCTTTTTTATATTAAGATAGGCATGGACGGAGCGGAATATATGGACTGTTCGGCAGAGGAAGATATTGAATTATCTACTGCTACGGCACGTAAGTACGGTCTGTCTTTGGAGGTAGTGGATTTGCATCAGGAGTATTGGGAGAATGTAGCGGCCTATGCCATTGATAAAATCCGGCAGGGACTGACGCCTAATCCGGATGTGATGTGTAATAAGCTAATCAAATTCGGTTGCTTTGAACAGCGTGTCGGGAAAGACTTCGACTTTACGGCAACCGGTCATTATGCCACCACTTTACTACTCGACGGTAAAACTTGGTTGGGCACAGCGAAAGACCCTGTGAAAGACCAGACGGACTTTCTCGCACAGATTGATTACCTGCAAGTTTCCAAACTCATGTTTCCCATTGGAGGTTTGATGAAACAGGAAGTCCGTGAGATTGCCAATAAAGCCGGATTGCCGAGTGCCAGAAGGAAAGATAGTCAGGGTATCTGTTTTCTCGGGAAGATAAACTACAATGATTTTGTCCGTCGCTTTTTAGGAGAAAAGGAAGGGGCGATTATTGAATTGGAAACCGGAAAGAAATTGGGTACACATCGCGGCTATTGGTTTCACACAATCGGCCAGCGCAAAGGGCTTGGATTGAGTGGTGGTCCCTGGTTCGTAGTTAAGAAGGATATTGAAGAAAATACAATCTATGTGTCCCGCGGTTACGGTGTGGAAACACAGTACGGCAATGAATTCCGGATGCATGATTTTCATTTCATTACTGATAATCCCTGGAAAGGGCAGGAGAAAGAGATAGACATCACTTTCAAGATTCGTCACACTCCCGACTTTACCAAAGGAAAACTGATACAGGAAGGGGAGAAGCAATTCCACATTTTGTCCTCTGAAAAGCTGCAAGGCATTGCTCCGGGACAGTTTGGGGTGATTTATGATGAAGAGGCGAAAGTTTGCGTGGGAAGCGGAGAAATCATCTGTTAAATAGTTTATTTTGAAAGGTGAGGATTCGATAATCAGGATAATTTTCACTACTTTTGTTTCGTAGAATAATAAATAAAGGAGGATTGCTTATGACAACGATGGAATTGAAAAGTCTGAAAATGGACTTGGTGGAGGAACTCCTGAGTTTGAATGACAAAGAGATGCTCAATCGGGTGAAGAACTATTTGAAACGACTTAAGAAAATGGAAGCAGAAAAAGAAATGGAAGAAATCACAAAAGAGGAGATTCTTGCAGGGATTGATGCAGGACTGAAAGATGTAAAGGCTGGAAGGACGAGATCTGCTTATGAACTCCTTGATGAATTATAGTATAGAAAGCTCTGCCTCTTTTGATAAGGAGGCAAAACGGTTAGCGAAACATTATGCCTCATTTAAAGAAGATTATTTGAAACTTCTTGATGAGTTATCCCGCAATCCACAATTAGGTACCGATTTAGGTCATGGCTTGCGCAAAGTCCGCATGAAAATTACTGCGAAAGGGAAAGGAAAAAGCGGAGGGGCAAGAGTAATCACTTTCACTCTGGTTGTTTCCCAGCAAGATGCAATTTTGAATCTTCTCTATATTTATGATAAAGCAGACAGGGCTTCTATATCAGACAAGGAAATAGAACAACTTTTGAAACAAAATGGCTTGAAGTAAAGCGTATAATCAGATATAGTATTCGGCTAAATCCACAATCCCTGCCCTCATCGCATATTTAGTAGCCTCGTGCACATTATTCACTCCCAATTTGCGAAAGATATTCTTACGATGGCTGTTGATCGTATGGAAACTAAGATTTTTCTCTGCTGCAATCTCTTTCGTTGTTTTCCCTAATGCAATTTCTTTTAGGATATTCTTTTCTGTCTGCGTCAGCAAATGGTCGTCCATGCTTGACGCTGCCAGCGGAGAAGAAGCTCCTGAAAGCAGCAGATTGCTGACATGATTGCAAATATACCGTTGTTTGCGGGTGGCGCATTGAATGGCAGTCATGATTTCTTCTTTTGAGTTATCTTTCATCACTACCCCGAAAGCCATGCTGCTGAATAATACTTGGCGGAGAAAGTTCAGGCTTAGTTCGTCAGAAAATAGAATCCAGTCGGCTTCCTTGAATCTTTCCTGCAAGACAATCAATTCATCTGCCCCCGCAAAATTGAACAAGGTATAATCCAGAATAATCACTGCTTGCGGATACAATCGTAACTGCTGAATCAGTTCAGCCTTGTTGTCAGCTTCTAAAAGGAGGGATACCTCCTTTTGTTTACTCAACAGGAACATCATTCCTGCCTTACTGATATCCTGATTGTCTGCAATGATAAATTCTCTCATAAGCCATACTGAATAAAAAAACTCCGCTACAAATGTACGCATTTTGCGTGATTTGTAGCGGAGTTATGATAAGATTCTTATATCCGGATTACCAGGAACGTCCCTTGAAGATATTTGACTGGTCAAGCGGAACGATATTTCCGTTCAATGTCAGGTTGTTGTTGCTGAAGTTCGGGCTGATACTAACCGAAGCTGTATTGTTTCCACTGCTCATATTAATAAATACTTGAGCGGAGATGCCGATACCCTGAACACTGAATGAACAGTTCACATTTCCTTTTTTGTCGATATTCATCTTCATATCCGAAGAATTACCATCTACTGTCACACCACCGATTCCGTTAGGACCAGGGTAAGGAGTGTTGAAAGCAGTCTGTACGGTAGCTCTGTTGCCGTTCATCAAAACGAAATTGGTGTTTGAAGTAACGAAAGCGCTCATACCGTTGCGGAAAATAACCTGATTAGCTTCCAGAACAAATTGCTTGTTTTTCAAAGCCTGTACAGCTTGTTGGTAGGCTACCATGTCCTGCACCTCTTCTTCGGCACGGAGTTTTGCTCTCTCTGCATCTCTTTCTGCTTTTCTTTCTGCGCGGCGTGCTGCTGCGCTACTTTCTTGTGCATACATCATTGTGCTTGCACTCACTAATACTAATGCTACTAATGCAATAAACTTTTTCATAACTTTTTTTTGTTTAGGTTTAATATGTTGTTCGTTTATTGCAAAAACAAAGTGTATGCCAGATTGTTCACGAGCGTCGTGCAATTTTATATCCGATGGCTGCCACGGTGATACTCATTAAGGGACTGATAATGTTGAAAAAACAATAAGGGAGATACACAAGTGTGGGTACACTCAAGATGGTGGCTTGAGTCATTCCACAGCTGTTCCACGGGATCAATACGGATGTAACGGTTACTGCATCTTCCGTGGTACGGCTTAGTAAGCAACTTTCATACCCTTTCTTGGCATAAATATCGCGAAACATATTTCCCGTCAGAATAATACTGATATATTGATCGGCAGTGGTCAGATTAAGAAACAGACCGGAACAAACTGTCGCACTGACCACGCTGACCGTTTTCTTCATAAAGCGCACAAAGATGGAAGTGATACTTCCCACCATGCCGCTTGCTGTCATTGCTCCGCCGAAACACATGGCACATAGTATCAGCCAAATCGTATTCATCATTCCTGACATGCCACGTGTGGCAATTAAATCTGTCAGAACGGCATTATCCGTGTGCAAATTTGTCTCTCCGTAGATAGTCATCATCAGTCCTTTGAACAGTGAATCGAATCCGGAAGCGGCAATTCCTGAAATTTCTTCCAACAAATCCGGCTGAAAGATCAAAGCAAAAACAGCAGCCAGCAGGGTGGACAGGAACAGCGTAACGATAGACGGCACTTTCTTCGCTATCAATATGCCGGTTACTACGGGAACTATCAGCAGCCACGGAGTGATATGAAACTTTTCATTCAGGGCCGTTGCCACTTCCGCGATGTGCTGTGTATTATTGGCATCATGAGAGAATCCTGCTACGGTGAAAATAATTAGCGTAATGACAAGAGATGGAACCGTAGTAATCATCATGTAACGGATGTGACGGAACAAGGGAGTGTCTGTGATGGAAGAAGCCAGGATGGTGGTTTCGGATAAAGGAGATATTTTATCTCCGAAGTATGCTCCCGAAATAATGGCTCCGGCAATCCATCCGTCTTCAAAACCTTGCGCCTTTCCGATACCCATCAGGGCGATACCGATGGTAGCAATGGTGGTCCACGAACTTCCGGTCATAACGGAAATCAATGCGCAGATGATGCAGGTAGATGCCAGGAAGAAACTGGGATGGATAATTTGCATTCCGTAGTAGATTAGCGTAGGCACTACTCCACTAATCATCCAGATCCCACTCAACGCACCGA
Organism: Bacteroides sp. OM05-10AA; assembly: GCF_003439055.1. Lineage (NCBI taxonomy): Bacteria > Pseudomonadati > Bacteroidota > Bacteroidia > Bacteroidales > Bacteroidaceae > Bacteroides > Bacteroides sp. OM05-10AA. The sequence continues at coordinate 34,620 of NZ_QSUR01000036.1, read as the reverse complement.
TTATCAATAGAATAATAATGGCTGTTGCCACTCCGGCAATATTGTTGGTGATGGCGAGCTCGTAATCTTTCCAGGGAATTTTATAAAACACCATACCGATAAGGATACAAATAGCTGTAGTGGTGAGTAGTGACACTTGGCTTCCGCCGCTTAGGGCATCACTGCCAAATGTGCGGATAGTGGCAAACAATAATAACACCAGTACAATGATCGGTATCAATGATACAAGGGGAGAGGGGGCTTTCTTCATGTTGATTCTTATAACCTTTTATTTGTTTTCCGGCTACTGTTTTGTTTATAGCCGCGCAAAGATACAACAAAAAAGAATGAAATCTTTTGCTTCAAAACGTCAGGCAATAAAAATTATTATAAGTTTGTATTTGATTGGAATATGTATAAGACCGGCTCAATTAGCGAAAGTCTTACGCCTTATCCACCAGTAACGGATGAAAAGTACCCCTGTCAGGATGAGGGCAATGGATAATCCGGTATAGAAAACTGAAATGAACGTTTCGGGCAGAAGATGGAAGCTACGTATGGTAATTCCCAGAGAAATCATGAAGATCATTGTAATCCAACTTTTCACATCGAAAAAGGAGAACGGGCAATTTCTGTGTTCTTTCTTTTGTTCGATTCGTTGGGTATGTTTATAATAAAGTTTTCTGAACACCAGAACGAAGAATAACAAGAAAACGACGGTAGCTTCTCCTATTTTGAACATCCAATCTTGGGAGGTGTTTAACCAGGTTACAATTCCTATTCGCAGAATATTGGCACCGGCTATAATCCAGACCGTGCCGGCTGTGATAAGTAAGATTTGTCTGTTAACTCCGTATTTCATTGGCTTTTTTATTGTAATAAACGGTTTGACCGTCCGTTTTGTTGACTCACTTCTTGTAGAAAGTCGTAATTAATAAAGAAATTCCGGTTAAAACGACTCCGGTACCGATAACTCCGTGCCAACCATACAGTTGCCAGAAGCTGCCCGCCAGAAATGTTCCCATCGAACCGCCAATAAAGTAAGTAGTCATGAAAACTGTATTGATACGGTTCGAAGCGCGCGGGTCCAGTTCGAAGATACTTGTCTGGTTACTAAGTTGGATGCATTGCATCCCTATGTCAATGATGATGATTCCGGCAATGATACCAATAAAAGTGTTTTCACCGATGAGGAACAGTAACCAGGCAAAGAGAATCAATCCGCAACCGATAAAGTTGAAGCGGCGTACCCCGACTTGTTTTACATATCTTCCAACAAAAGAGGCTGTTAATGCTCCCGCCACTCCGCAAAGTCCCAGCATACCAATGACGTCGCTGTTGGCAAAGAACGGGGCTTGTCCCATCTTAAATGCCAGGCAGGACCACATGGCGAGGAGGGAGCCGAAGTTTAATGCCGCCCGGATGGAATAAATCCGTAGTTGCGGATATTCTTTTACTAAGGCTAACAGGGATTTCATCAGGCCGCTATATTTTCCCTGAAAGTTGGTCTGAATGTCGGGAAGGACTTTTAGTACAACAATGGCACAGATAAGCATCATGCCTGCGGCGATGTGATACATTTCCCGCCAGCCAATCAGTTCACCGATAAATCCGCTGACAACACGTGAAGCCAGGATACCGGTCAGTAATCCTGATAAGACGATTCCTACATTCCTGCCTTTATTTTCCGGACGGGAAAACTGGGCGGCTATCGGAATGAATATTTGTGGAATCATCGAACAAACTCCCGTGAGGAATGAAGCGATAAGTATCAAATGAAAATTATGCGTCAGGGCGATAGTCAATAGGGAAAATATCAGAACGGTGAAGTTGACGAGGATGATTTTCTTACGCTGATATAAATCTCCCAAAGGGGTGATAAACAACAATCCTGCCGCATAGCCTATTTGTGTGACCATGGCAATCAGGTTAGTTCTGAACTCTGATATGCCAAGTTCATGGCGTATCATATTTAATAGAGGTTGAATATAATAGATGTTGGCTACCGAGACACCGGCCACAATAGCAAGTGTCCAGAGGATAGATGCCGGTAGTCCACCGTTTTCTTTTAATGGCTGTTTCATGCGGCAAAGATAATAAAATAAGATGTTTATTCGATGAAGAAAGTGGTGGAAACTGTGTTACCTTCTCCGTCTACTGCCGTCAGGGAATGTTTGCCGGGAGCAGGTTGCAGGGAAATTTTGTGGAAATCCTGTGTCTGTGTCTGATAGGTGTCGTCGAGATGCCAGAAGATAGTGGCATTGGGATTGCTGTGTGCCAGTTCTACCGTGATAAAGCCTTTGCTGCCGTCCAATTGCTTGGGCAGTTTGATGTGGGCGTTCATCGGAGGGTAGATGAACTGCATGGGTTGGAAAGAATCTTCTCCGCAGCCGGCTTTGAAAGGTGGCAGCGGTTTATATTCCGGATGATGCTGTTTATAGTACCATTCCCATACGGGCGGCAGGGCAAACCATGATTTCTGAATGGTAGGTTCCGTGTTTGCACAGTTCTCATAGATGCGGTGGCTTTCGTCGGCGGATAGTGTGACGAGATGATGGTAAGGACAAGCCTCTGTCCGTAATCCGACGGGCAGGATCAGTACAGTGTCGGTTTCTTCACAGAAACGTCCTTTCAGATGACCGGATTGACGGCATATTTCTGCATCAACGAAAATTCCTGTGGGACGTTCGAACCAGGGTGAAGATGGGAGATAATTGAATATATCGAATAATACGGGACCGGCCGTTTGTGCACCGACCAATCCAGGTTTTCCCTCTCCGGTTGCATTTCCTACCCATACGCCTACTGCATAGCGGGGAGTTACGCCAACGGCCCAGGCGTCACGGAATCCGTAACTGGTTCCGGTCTTCCATGCGATAGTCTGCATCGAGGGGATTGATTTCCAGTCAATCTCTTCAGGTCGGTTGACTTCTGTTAAGGCGGAAAGGGTGAGCCAGGCTGCTCCTGCTGAAATAACCTCTTTTGAAATAGCTTCTTCTGATATAGTTCTTTTTGGTATAATCCTTTCCGAAGTTGTCTTTTCCGAAATCGTCTTTTCTGAAGTAACTTTTCTTGAATCATCTCTTTCCAAAACAGTCTTTTCTTCTGCTTCTAATAGTATCTGTACTTCCTTTTCTTGGGGAAGATCGTTGGAATGATTGTTGGAGAGGCTTCGTCCCATTTGTGCATAAGCATTCGTTACATCCCATAGAGTAGCTTCGGCACCTCCTAAAATGAGTGATAATCCATAATGGGAGGCTGATCGGTTGATAGTCTTGAACCCCATTTGTTGCAGCATGTGATGAAATTTGGGTACTCCATATCTTTGTAGCATGGTGACAGCCGGGATATTTAATGAGCGGGCAAGAGCTTCGGAAGCGGGGACGGCTCCTTCAAACTGCATGCTGAAGTTTTGTGGAGTAAAGCCGTTGATATTAACGGGTACGTCCGGTAATAGCATTTGCGGTAATAGACTTCCCTCCTGTAACATGGCACCATAGAGAAAGGGCTTTAAAATACTACCTGTACTTCTAGGAGCTTGAATCACGTCTACTTGATTCCCCCCTTGTTTACGGTCGAAATGTACATTTCCGCAGTATGCTACCACTTGATTGGCGGGAATGTCTATAATTAGGATAGCCAGGTTACGGATATCACTTCGATTAAATTCGTTACTCCACCGTTCCGCCAAGCTCTCTATATGGGTTTGTATTCCTTTATCAATGGTTGAGCGGGTATATAATCCGTTTCTTTCTTGATAAAAGCGGGTAACCAGATGTGGGGCTATTTGAGGAAGAGGATGTGGTTCGTCGGGTAACGGTTCGCTGATAGCCAGTTCATAGGTGGACGCATCAATAATCTCTTCTTCAAAAAGTTGTTTCAATAGACGGTTGCGTTTGGAAAGAAGTGTTTTTCGTCCTTTGGATAGATGAATCATGGCGGGGGCATTGGGCAGGACGGCCAGCATGGCTGATTCTGCCCATGATAAATCTTCGGCAGAATGACCGAAGTAACGCCAGGCAGCAGCATCCAGTCCTACTACATTTCCTCCGAATGGTGCATGAGAGACATACATGGATAAGATTTCCTCTTTGGAAGTCCGGAACTCCAAACGGGTAGCCCAGATCATTTCAATGACTTTCTCTCCGATAGTTCTGGGTTTGTTTCGGGCGAGACGGATGGTCTGCATGGTAAGGGTACTACCTCCGCTTACAACACGTTTGTTCTTTAAATTCTGATAGAGTGCCCTTCCGGTAGATAACGGATTAACTCCCCAATGGTGGTAAAAGTGTTTATCTTCAAAGGTAATAAGGCATTGTTTGATTTTCTCGGGTGTTGTCTTTCGGGGAGGAAACCGCCATTGACCATCCGAAGCGATACGTGCTCCCAGTAATTCTTCGTTTCGATCAGTCACAACGGTAGAGTAGGGTACATGAAACAGTTGCCGGGGAAGGCAAAAGATGTATCCTATCATTAAAAGAGCAATGCTTATTGTCATTACTTTCTTAGTAACAGATAATCGTTTGAAGAATTTATATATAGGATTCATTTAAATGTTAAAAGCTAAGAGACATATCTTTGTGACAAATGATTAGGTACGAAATAATTAGGCACGGATTACACGGATTTCACGGTTCTACTCGTTAACCAAAACCGCGTAATCCGTGTAATCCGTGCCTGAAATTTATCGACTGACAGTTGTTCTTCCCGCTTTGCTGCGTGCCTGTACGTTTACATCATACATTGCTTCACATTGAACGGCAGGAAGAATAAAGTTACCTGCATAAGTCGCTTGCAGTCTGACAGTGAACACTTTCGTTTCACCACGACGCAAATTGAAATAAGTTAATACCCTGTCATCGCGTATATCCAGATAATTATATTTGCTGACGGACTTACCGGAACCATCGGCTGCTACGCTTTCCGTTTCGGGGGCAACCATTCTTTCGTTATATATTTCCCAACCGGACGGTATGATATGCGTCAGTGCCAGATTGGTGTAATCGGAAGTTCCGCTAATATTGGATATGGAGGTGATAGCCATAAAGTCAGTTCCCTGTATAATATCATTGACAGAGATCGGTGTACCGTTCAGGTTGGCATATCTTATATCCATGCGAAGATTGTCGCTGATGGCCGGTAATGTATCGTTCAACAACTGTGTGCGTGTGATAAGGTCAACGCTAAGCGCTCCTTTTCCTTGATTTTTCACAGCAATCATACCGGATTTGGGAGTGGTGGCGATTTCTTTTTCAAACACAGCTTTAGCCGATTTCACGGCAGGCTGTTGTTTGTCGTTCCATGTCCATACGAAATCCAATGTGCCTGACAGCTTTTCAGCCAGACGTCCCATTGCCATAAGAGCAAAAGCGGTGGATTGTGTACTGAACCACTCCTCTTGTGACAGATTCTTTGAAACGACTTTTGCCTGCTGCAAAGCATCCCGTTCCCGGTTCATCAGGATCAGTGTTTCCAGAATCATAGCTTCATCACGGTCGGAGGAACCGTAAATCTGATTCATGGAAGAGTAGGGGCTTACTGTTGTTTCCGCATTATACACCAGTTCTTCAGCCGGTTTCATCTTTCCGGTCAGTGCATAGGTTGCTGCCAGTCTCCATTTAGCCTGAATAGATAATCCTGCCTGTTCTTTCATCCGGTTCATGGCCCCATATTCCGGTGCTCCTGCCAATGCAAGCGTATATAAACGGAAAGCCTGTTGCAATTCCGACTGCCATTGTTGCCAGCCGCTTGCATCCTGCGGCATCCGCCAGTTCTGTGCGGCGGCACGTTGGAAACGCTTCCACTTGTTCAATACGTTCGAATGAACGGCGTATCCTTTTTCTTGTGCCAGTGTCAGGAACATTCCTGCATAAGAACTGATCCATTCGTCGGCAACAGCATTTCCCGGCCAATATACAAATCCGCCATTGGGGAGTTGACGACCATAAATCTGCCGGATAGCTTCCTGTACATTTGTCTTTATCTTTTCGGCTTCTATCTTATCTATTGTTTTGAATTGGCCGACAAACAGAAGAGGCAAAGCCTTGGAAGTCAACTGTTCCGTACAATGGTGCTGATAGTTGTATAAGAAGTCGAACCGGCGGCTGATGTCAACCGAAGGTATGCGTGATACTTCCAGCTTTATCTGGTTATTTGCAGAAGAACTGCTTAGATTGTATGAAAGTTCTTTGCTTTGTCCGGCTTCTACCCATTGACTGTTGCGCAGGGTTACTACCGGATTCGGGTTGCGTACTTCTATTTCAATGGTTTCTTTAGTTTGTTGTCCGCCACCATTGGCTGTCAGATGGATGGTAGCCTTTCCTGTTTTACTACCTGTTTTTAAGGTAAAGAACACGAGCTGGTCACCCGGTTGGCTAAATTTGAGCGACTGTTGGTTGGCCCCTACAATCTGTACTCTTCCACCGGACGCCTGAAGTGATACGGTTACATTCTTCACTTGATTTTCCATCGCAAAGATATTTACCGGAACGGTGATTTCTTCCTGAATACTAAGCACACGGGGCAAGGTGGACAACATCATTAACGGAGTCCGTACGAAAGCCGTTTTTTCCGCATTGCCGTACGCTCCCTCTTGTCCGGCAACCACCATGGCACGTACCGAACCTACATACATCGGAAGTTTCAGCGTATGCGTCTGGCTCTTACCTTTTCCCAGATAGAAAGGACCTATAAACTTGACTACCGGTTTGAAACGGTTTGCTTTTGCATCGGCAGGTTTCAATGTGGCGTCTCCACCCGTACTGAAAAGTGAACTGTAACTTCCGGCGGAAGCTCCCAATACATTATCATACATATCCCATGTCCGGATGCCGAGTGCTTCGCGTGAATAGAAATCATTCCATGGGTCTGGGGTCTTGAAATTGGTAAGATCCAGCAAACCGTCGTCTACAATAGCTAATGTATAAGTCATTGGTTTTCCGGTCTTTTCGCTGACGGTCACATTGAAGTTGGTTTCCGGGCGTAACACTTCCGGCATCTGTATCTGCGGTTGTAACACCGTCTGACTGTTAGTCACGAATACTGGAACGACGCCATACATACGGATGGGCAGGTCATTGACTGTTTGCGCATGAGGCTGTAACAAACTGATATGCAGATATACATTCGGAGTCATCTCCGGTGTAATCTTGAATGTATATTTCGTATCTCCTCCGTTGGAAACCTCTATCCATTCTTGTCGTAATACGGTAGAACCGTTTTCTATGGATACCAGTGCACGTCCTCCCGCTGCTGCAGGAATGATTGCTGTGGCTGTTTCTCCTATTTCATAAGAATCTTTGTTCAGGGAGAAAGCAAGCATCTTGATACCGCTGGGATCAGTCTTGCTCGAACGTCCCCGCCATTCCGGCCAGTCAACATAAACTGTACCTCCGGTGGCATGTCCACTCTCTTTATCTTTCACGTAAACCAGGTAGCGTCCCCATGACGGATAATCGATACGGAATTTGAAAGATGCTTTTCCGCCTCTTGTCTGTAAATTGCCGCTGGCAACAGGAGTGATGGAACTGTTGTTGATATACGTTCCGAAAGATTCACCGCTGTTTTCCCACCACCAACTCCAGCCGATGCGGTATATTTTGTATTCCAGATTAGAACTGTTCACTAACTGTCCCTGCGTGTTTACAGTTACAATATCGAATACATGATCTTTGTCAGTTTCAATATATTTGCCTTTTGGCTGGTTCAGATTGATACCGACATAAGAGGTGAATGGTGAGAATGGAATTGTTTGAGTGTAGATGCTGGCATCTCCTCCCGGTTCGAACACGCGGGTGGTGAAAGTGGCGTTCAGCATACCCGGCGCTTCCGTTGCGGTCGGAACTTTCAGCATGACGTTTGCTTTTCCTTCTGCATCCAGTGTGCCGTCAAATATATCTGTTTTGATAGTTGTGAAATCCGTAGCCGGATTGTTAAAGATATATTGTCCGTAATTCTTAAACTGTGTATTCACTTTCGATAAAGACATTTCTACTTTGGCTTTCAGTTTGGAGGCAGTTGCTCCTGTCAGCCAGGTTGAAGTGAGTGGGGCATAGAAATCCTTGTCCGTGGCTTGAAGAACCTTCGGCAATGCCAGATTTATTTTCAGGCGGTTGGGCTTTATGGTTTCGATACGCAGACCTTTGTGGAAGGTGGTTCCTCCCACCTTAATATACGCATTCCAAAGTCCGGTCGGGTCTGTTGCCTGTGTCGGAACGTCGAATGTATAGAATCCGTTCATTCCTTGTGTTGAAATCATTTTCGTGTAGAACTGTCCTCTCGGATTGTAAATCTCCAGTGCTACGGGGTGCTTGTCGGGGATTCTCTTTTCGCGGTCTTCCAATATAAAGGAAATGTGCAGCGTGTCTCCCGGGCGCCATACCCCTCTTTCGCCATATATAAATCCTTTCAGTCCCTTTTGAATATCTTTTCCTCCCACGTCGAATCTGCTGACGGACTGTTCTTCACCGTCCACAACGCGCACATACGCCTTTTGCTTTTCCGATTCTGCCACGATAATGAAAGGTACACCGTTCGGAGTGATTTCAACGAATCCTTCTCCATTGGTTTCTCCTTTCCCTATGGGTTGTAACTGGAAGTTATACGCTGTTACCTGTGCTTTCCCTATTGGTTTGGTATCCAAAATATTACTAACGGCAATCCACAGTTTATTCAGTGAGTTCCGTTTTACAATCATTCCCAGGTTGGAAGCAAAAACGTTGCAGGCAGCTGCCCGGTCTGAATCCATATAATAAGACGGGTGGCAGGGATTGTCGCGTTCCGTCCATCGGTACACACTCCAGTCCATTGTTCCGCCATTGTAATAATAGTAGGCTTCGGGGGTATTCCAGATTGCTTCATCTTCTTCGGACAAGACACTTCCACTTACTTTGGTCAGCCCGTCGGAGGTGCTGCTGTCGGCGAATTTCATATCCTGATTCTCGACCCCTCCACAAGGATAAGCGGAGTATTCCTGACGGAATGAAAGTATTACACGATAGATGGCACCCGGTTCCTGATGGATCAATCCGGCAAGGTCTATCGAGTAATCTCCCCAATGATGAATGTCTTTGGAAGCATCTTTGGCAAGCCATAACGTTTTCTTGTATACCAGTCGTCCCGAACGGCGTAGCTCATTGGCCGAGGCCAGTGAATTGGTTTGCATAAACATCAATACATTGTTCTCGAAAATGCGGATCACGCTCAAATCCACAGCATACAGGTTGACAGCCCTGAAAGGAATAATCAGACTTTTCGAATCGGGCAGGATAGCGGCGGTAGTAGACATTTCCACTTGTGGTTTCAGACTTACTTCACTGAATGAGATCGTATGAGAAGTTCCCAACGCTTTACCTTGACTGTCTTTGACTCCTTCATGGATATTCAACGTCAGTTTATTCTGTGTGTTTGCTTCGAAATAGATAAAAACTCTGTTTTCGCTGATTTGGAAGATCGATGAGGAGATTTCCGGGATCTCAATCAGTCCTTTTAAATCCTGGGTAGTGGATAAAGGAGCGGAGAATACAATCTCGATTCCATTTTCCGGTTGGTCGATGCGTTCGGCAGACATGAAACGGAAACAATCTTTCGCCGGTATCAGCACTTCTTCGCTTTGTTTACGGTTGATTCCGGCCGGGTTTCCGTTGGCTGTGATGGTCAAGGGGTAATCATCAGCTTCTCTGGGGATTTGTCTGATACTAAACAAATAACGGGTATGATTGTCGGTTGCGGTGACTTCCACCGGATAACTCTTTTTCCCGTCACTGGCAGTCAGCATCTTTTCTACCTCTTCCTTTTTCACTACGTCGCTGAAACGTATCTCTCCTTTCATATTTATTTCATTCGGTTGGGTAGCTGTAATCGGCAATGATTCCAGTTGCAGGGTGAAGTTACGTTCCTGTACACGGAATGAGAAGTTGAACTCTTTCAGCTTTTTGTCCACTTCGATGAAGTCTCCGAGCCGGAAAGTTCCTTCGTAAAGTGTTCCCGGTTTCAGCGCTCCTTCTTCGGGCACAAATTCAATGGTGTTGTTGCTAACCCAATATGCTTTTCCCTTTAATGAAGGTGAGAAACTGAACGGATTGCTTTTTAACTCATTGTTCATATCCACCATGGGTTGGTCGTGGGCCAGTTCTATACGTATGGTCGAATTTTGCGAGATGACTCCTCCCGTATACGCATTTACATACGGTGCATAATCGGCAGAAGGAATGATGTCTTTTTGAGTGCGTGTGCATGAATATAGGCTCACAGTCATCATGATAAGCAAGAATAGTCCGGTAGCACTGATGCTACGTGTAGTCTTTGTTTGTCCCATAGTGAGAAGTTTTTTATAGTTCAACAAACAAATATACAGTTTTTATGCTAAATCCTTTGTTATTCTGATTATTTTTGCAAGTTCTTAATCAATTTATTTATGGGGAAAAAGAAAGAATACAAAGAGGCCAATCGGCGATTTCTGAAAAAACTGTCTTTTCAGGAAGGTGTTTTCGCGTTGCCGTGTGGAATCTATTACAAAGTTTTGGAAACTGGCGAAAGTACGATTTCTCCGGGTGCACGGAGCATTGTTACCGTGCATTACAAAGGAAGTCTGATTGATGGCCGGGTGTTTGATAATTCTTATGAGCGTACTTGTCCCGATGCCCTACGTCTTAGTGATGTAATAGAAGGGTGGCAGGTGGCACTTCAGAAAATGCATGTTGGTGATAAATGGATTATTTATATTCCTTATGCAATGGGATACGGTATCAAATCTTTTGATTCTATTCCTGCCTACTCGACATTGATCTTCGAAGTGGAACTGCTTGGTGTTGCATAGAGCATAAAGATGAGCTATATACAATCAGATACATGGATATTTTTCTTTTAGCTTTTTCATAAAAGACTTGCTTACTTGTAAAAGTTCCATCTCATTAAATGGAGGAAGCAATATGCAATTGTTGTCTTCAATCGAAACCAGATAGCTTATATTGATAATGTGTGACTGGCTAATCTGGATAAGATAGGGATGCAGACTCAATATCTTTTGTGAGTTTGTATTTCTTTTGAGTGCCAGGGTATGATTGTTATTTAACACAGCTTCCCATAGTTTACTCTTGGAGTTATACCGGAAATAGCCAATCTGTTCTAAATGGATTAGTTGCAAGTTTCCAGTAATGGTAGTATATAAAAAGATTTTTTCTTCTTGATGTTTTTCTGTGTCGGTGTGATTGCAATTGTCAATATTCATATTCTATTTATCTTAGTATTCGATTAATCTGTTGATGATGCCAACGTCGTAGTTTTATTTTGCATCAAAAGTAACGGATTGCTTTTAGCTATAAAAATAAAAAGTGTCTCATTCCTGAAATGAGACACTTTTTACTATTAAGAATTGTGCTTTTAAAAAAGAAAATTATTGTTCTACTCTTTGATTCTCAATGAATTTACTGGGTGATACACCATACTTTTCTGAAAAGTTACGATAGAAAGTTGCCCGGGAGGTGAAACCGCATGCAAACATTAGTTCTTTTACATTACTCTTTGGATTTTCGGCGGCTAGCTGTCTGAAATATTCCAGTCGAAGATAATTAATGTATTCCCGGAAACCAGTAAAGCCCTGACTTTTGATTGCTGCTGAAATATCGTGTTCCTGTTTATTCAGAGACTTGGCTAAAAGTTCTATATTATACCGTTGATCGGTATAGGGATGCTGTTCCTGAAGATAGGCTTCAATCGTTGAGAAGAGCGGGAGAGTAGGAGATGGTTTTCCACCTTGTAGCATTATAGTGCTTTCCGTATTCTTTGTATTATGAATCATGTTTATATGGTTCGAAAACGGATTCTCATAACGTAAATATTGTATGGAGAATAAGACCGTAAAAACGATTGCCATAATGCCGAACAAGTTGAAAACAAATTCATTGATATTTAGAGTGAACAAGATGTATATCCCTAAAAATACGAATAGAAAACCGATGAATAGATACATGTTATTATTTATCCTGCGGTAGGTCTTGTTATTCATCATCGGATAAATAAGAAGAACGAGTGGGGTAAAAACGGATAACAGGAATATGCAAACCCTAAGCTTGACATCTATTTGATGGATATTCGGAATAATTTCATCTATGGAGTGGATGGGGGTGATATTCCCATTGAAACCTAAATAACTGATTCCTACCGTTATCGTAATGATAGGTAATAACAGAAAAGTAAATATTCTGAAATGGTTCAGATAGCCCGGCGATAAAGAAGCGATAGGGAACAGGGCTACAATATTTGCTAAAGCATACCATTTGAGCATTTTCTCTATGTTGAGCAATTCTGTGAAGTTGTATTCCGGAGTGTCTGTGACAATTGTCAGCCATCCGATATTTTCCCATGAAAACATAATACCGATGCCGGTTGCTATAATTCCCCAATATAATTTCGGATAATTGTCTTTAGCACGTATAATAAGGATGATTCCTATAATTAACGCAATCAGATCAAGTGTAAGCTCAATAGATAGATGTGTAATTCCCATTTTTTTGACGTGTTTCTATTCCTTGCCAGTCAGTGTGTAAATGTTTCCCGTACAAAGGTAGGCAAAATAGAAATATCAGGCAATAAAAAAGATATGGCTTTGGAGAAACTTAGTTGTGCGGCGATATGCTATATTTCTTTCGCTGAATCATTTTCGGCCAATTCTTTGATCTCTTTATTCAAAAATACAGAAAGCACAGTTCTTACTACAACCACTCCACCCAGGATTGCCAATTCGTCCAACGTTGGATCAACCACAGTTTTTAGTATGTCGGAAGCAATTAGAAATTCCAATCCAAGCAAAAGGTAAGTGCCAAAATCCGCCCTCAACTGCCGTATATTGTTAACCGTATATGTTCCGTTGAATCGTTTTATTTCATTGCGTAAAAAAGCGATGAAGCAGACTAATACTCCGTAAGTGACAATTAGCAGACTAATAACACTGATAATAGTGGCAAGTGTATTTAAGAATGTGAGTAGCATTGTTGTATAATGTTTTAGTATCTGTTATGTAAACAGGCGAAGTCATACAAAAGTTCTCGAATTAGCTACATTATTTGCTCTTACAGGTTTATATTTGTATATTCAAGTTAAAAGCTACATATTTGTCCAGACTTAAAAACTAAACATATTTATTTTACAGACTAAGGTATGAAGAAATTATCGTTCTTGCTTATCGCAATTTTTGCGTTCTTTTCGTGCGAAGAAAGAAATTATTATCAGGAGCCGGAGGCCGGCAAAGATTTCTCTTTGGTTGAAGACATTACTGTGAGTGTTAACGCTGTTGAAAATACGCGCTGTCTTCTTTATGCTGACGATCCTTACGTGGATGGTCATCTGGTTGGAAAACCTATTTTAGTTGACTATGCTCCATTTTCGGAAACTGTCAGAATCCCTAAAGCTACAGATAAGTTATATCTGTTGATGAATGGTCAGATGTACACCTATTCGAAAGGGAATGTTGTTGTAAATAAAGGTGTTACGAGAGCCGAAAGCGAACTTTCCGATGCTTTGATTACAGCCATCAATAATTATTATCCGGAAGGGATCAGAAATACACCGAGTGACATGTATGCAGTATGTTCTGACTTGATAGTCGGAGGTGAAGAAACAGAAGTCTGGATTACTTATATTGGTAATGGCGGTGCACACCTTAATAATAGTTTATACTATTATACTTATTCCGATACTGACGATGAGGTTCAAGTTCACACTCTTCTATTCGATGGAACTCAAAATATTGGGGATAAAATAAAGCTTGGTACATTTACCAATTGTAAAATAGGCTTTGCCTGTGCATTCAACCCCGGTGATTATCGGTATTCCACTCCGAAATTCAATGTGAAGTATAATAAGGTATTGATGACATCAGGAGTTATCAGAACACTGACATTTGAAGGTAAAGAATATCAGACGTTGGGTATGGAAGATTTGCTGCCTGGCGGATGGTTTGACCAGGATTATAATGATGTGTTGTGTCTGATTGAATCCAATCCGGCTTTGACACCGGAGAATGAGATACCGGTTCCGGAATTGGATCCGGCTAAGATTGCTTGGGAAGGAATGTGGCTGTTTGAGGATAACTATCCCAACCAGGGAGACTATGACTTTAATGATGTTGTAGTGAGGTATTATATTGAGGAAATCCAGGATAGTAATAATGCGCGGATTTCTATTCAGGTTATGGCAACAGGGGCATTATTTAATAATAGCTTTGGTATCAATGGTAATACCTACGTTAAGAATTTGACTGGTTATATGAATGTGAAAGATGCTCCTAAAGTGGAAACAGATGTCATTCAAATTACCTTGCCGAAAGCTGCAGAATACATTCCGATGTTAAATAACGGAAAGGCTACTTTTGATCTCAATTCTTATAATGAGCATAGTGCTGATTTCCCCAATGTTCTTAATATTCCATCAGCCAATTTTAAATGGTGTCTGGAGGGTATTCGGATTGATAAGGCTTACCCTATGTATACAAAGTGGGTTGAAAGTGGATGTAAATCAAACACTGATTGGTACAAAGGAGAAAGAAAAGATGATATGGTCTATATGAAGTAATACATTTCTGAATAAATTTATCCATATCAAATTACTACAAATAAAAAGAACTCCTGTAATCATTAAGATTACAGGAGTTCTTTATCTATATAAAGTAATCTGAACTATTTGCCAAAAAATTAGAGAACGAATTATCAAAAGGGCTGCGTCATAGGCAAACCCTCTTTGGGTATAAAAGAATCTTTAGTAGGATTGGGATCTTAATCTTATTTGCGTATCAATGAAATATAAGTCACCATCAATACCATATAATACATTGTTAGGGACAGCGTCAAAGATTTCGTATTGTTCATTATGGAATTCATCTATATAGTCTATTTCGAAACCAAGTGCTTCCATATATTCTGCAATTTCATCTTCTGTAGCTTCACGCTCTGCCTTTATATAAGGTTGTATCAGAACTGCACAAAATTCATGCTGACTATTATAGGCAAAGCCCATCATGTGATAAGGGACATTACTAAAAAACTTATTATGTGCAGTGATGCGAATAAAGAAGTTTTCTAAATCATCACCTGCATATTCAAAGTTGTTTAGTTTATATATGGTAGCTGCACCATCATAAAAGACTTCATTCTCACCTCCTTTGTCTAGGTAAATAGCAGGAATATTATTGAAGTCTATCCATAATTCGTTAATGTTGGCAAATGAGATTAGTTCTTTGATTTGCCTTCTCTTATAGCTCTCTGTTGGTTCAAGCGTTCCTGTTGCTTCTTTGCTTCTTCTAACGATGCAGGCTGCTTGCTCCAAGAGACTATCGACTGGCGAGTACGCTCTATCCATTTTTTGTGAAATTCGTTGATGTATTCCATAATCTTTTAACTATGAGTTTATGCAAATATAACTATTTTGTTTGTATTCAACAACATTCTTGAATATATGGTTACCAGCAAAGAAAGATTCCACTGCTTATATAAGTCCATCCAAGGAATAGAGTTCCTATTATAGTGAAGATTAGAGATAGGGATGTTTATTTATTCTCTTATACAATGGATGGAAGTACGAATATTATAAGTTACATTTCAATGTTAGATAAAGGTTTCCTTTAATTTATCTTGTTGAGGCGTATTCTGTAGATACATATTTTGAATATTCACATCTAGTTTTAATAATGAGAAGTACATACATTTTGTTCTTCCATCACATTCTTCACAATGGAAACAATTAGGCATTTGGAAATTTTGGAATATAGCATCTTTATCATTTGTATCTGCTATAATTTCATTTGCTAATTGTTCTCCATAGATATTTTTAAGAATATCAAGGAGTAGTGTTGCATCTCCATTACATTTCATTTTCCAATAAAAGAAATCTCTTAACGCATAATAGTATCTTTCAATTTTTATTTGTTTCTGTTCGTTTTCTTCTAAAAATAAACTCATATGTTTGAAGGCTTCCTTTAGGTTAGAAAGTTGATAAGATACTAAGGTTAATAGTAGATTCTTATTGATTGTATTGTTCGGACTGATGTAATAAGGAAATAGTGCGATATTATTTTCATTGCGTTTGCTTATTCTGGAATACAAGGTTCTCTTCTCTTCTGAATGAATGGACTTAATATGATATTCGGGGGGAATGGCATAGGTGAAATCGTGATCATTCAATCTGCTGACAATCTGAGTTAAACTATATAATTGGGATGAAACATCCGAAAGTCCGGGTATATATATATGATATGCAGGAAAATTTAGAAACGAACTATCTCTGACATATATTGTATAGTCCATTGATTGTATGAACTTGATAATATCCTTTAGTTCTTCTTTATCTGTATCTTTATTTCTTCTGACTAGTCCCTGAAAAGGATAAGTTGGAATGGAAAGGAAAATACATTCAGGATAACGCCCGCTTCCGTTTATTACATTTTGATTGTATTCTCTTTTATAATCAACATTCTCATCATCAAAATTGATGGGGTTGAAAATATGTTTATCTTTATTGACTCCTTGGAAAGCTTCAGTGTAGCATCTTAGCAGAGCTATCTCAGGATTGGCATCTGCTCCCAGTCTGAAAGAATAACGATTGTTTCTGGTATCTATTAAAAGTAGTCCGATGACAGGAAAGCCTTTTCCAAGAGAGCAATCTTTGATTTTATACGTAATTCCCTGCGATTTTTTTAGATTATCTAATCTTTGAATGATCTCATTGTTGGGAAAATATGAATTAGGA
Organism: Bacteroides sp. OM05-10AA; assembly: GCF_003439055.1. NCBI lineage: Bacteria > Pseudomonadati > Bacteroidota > Bacteroidia > Bacteroidales > Bacteroidaceae > Bacteroides > Bacteroides sp. OM05-10AA. Next base: position 17,904 of record NZ_QSUR01000036.1, on the reverse strand, counting down.
ATAGTAGGTGGAGTGATTTGTTTGATATATATTTGTTGTAGCACATATCTTTCGAAGATTTCATTAATACCTTGTAAGATAGCTTCTTCTGGAGTGTTACCAGCGCATAAACCAGTTGACCCTGATGAAAGTCGGATCAATTGAAATGGAAGATTGACTACATGTTGTCTATTTATATTATAGAAAGGAGCTTGCAGTAGAGTATGGTTGAATTCCATACTTTTGGTTATTTCTATTTCTTCTTTAGTGGCATCATTGTAAACTTGCGGTAGATATGCTTTTATCTGTTCTTCAAATTCGCTCCATGTATGCAGATGATATTCTGTTTCATCGGGATAGTATCTGAATTTTAGTTCCCATCCATTATCTCTAAGTGTTTGGCAAAATACCGGATAGTTCTTTTCCAGTTTGTTAATGCTCGAAGAAGTGGCATAAAACATTTCTTTGAAAATCATTCTATTTTGAATTCTTTCCATAAGCTCACCATAAGCACTGGCTAAGGCATAATCTGTCCTTAACCCTTTTCCATTTGTTCCTATATTTAGTTGTCCCAGTTCTCCGTTGTTTATCAGAACACGGCAAGATTGATAGAAGTTGTTCAATCCGATATGATATTCGGTTGTAAAAATATCCAGTGACTCTAAAATGGAACGGATATTATTAATGGTTTTATAGGGTGGCAGTGCTTTATATGGTTTCATGATCATTACAATATGGGTGAATAAATGAGTCCGGACTTTCTAGCCCGGACTATTTTTGCGATAGGCTGTGGATAATTAATCCATACCTACTGTGCCACTGCAACCAAATCCGCAGCCTGAACAGCCGCAACCGGGTATAGCAGAGATGATTTCATCATTGACATTTTTTACAATGTCAGCAGCTTCTACTAATAAAGATTCAGATACTTTCATTATTCTTCCTTCATGTTTTGGGTTAATACTATGTTAATTTATTCTTCAAAGGAAAAATCAGTGAGAAGCTCATAAGTTTTTAATGCAGCTTTGAGCTTAATCTTCTCTTCCCATGAAATAATATTCTTATTTTTTGTGTAATATTGAATTTGAAAAGCACTGACAACTTGCGCTTCTGCCAGTAATAGTTTGCACATACCTTTATCTCGCTTTTTCACATCACCTCTTTGGAAATAATTAAATCCGAGACATGAAGGACAAACACGTAACATTTTGCATGATCTACAGGAGTCCTCTATTAATTCATCCGGATTATAAAAGTCGATCTTTTTCAGGTCTTCTCTGGTATCTCTTCCCAATACGATAGGTGAGAACATATGACATGGATATTTTTTTCCTTCCACATCATATGCTACCATATTTGTACCTGTACCGCAGAATTTCAGAGGAGTTTTATCATGCAAGATGTCTCCATAGTAACGTGTGAATAATGCACCTGGATGATATTCGGGATTCTGTAGATAGAAATTTGCTATTTGGTTTAGTTCGCGCTTGTATATTACTTCGTCGCCAGATTTCCAAGTTTCGCCTTGTGCAAGACGGCTTTCAACCAAATATCCTTTTTGAAGGAGTGAAATAACTCCTTCAGACAGATGGGGCAGAGTATTACTGGAGATAGTCATTTTGAATGCTTGATCCGGCCATAGTTCATATGCAAATTCTATTGGCAGTCTTTCCATTGTGCATCCACGGTTTTCGAGTTGCATGGCGGAATCACCGTCTACTGACATTACTAATACAAAGTCATCTTTATGTTGCCTGAACCATTCTTGCTTTGTTTTATCAAGTAAAGTCCCATTGGTCGTAGCATAAATAATATGAGGAATTTTAATATTTAAACTCCAGAACCATTCGCAGAATTCTTTGATAAAAGAAAAGTTGAAAAGGGGTTCTCCACCGAATAAATCAATTTTTATGGCGTCGTTGATTTCTGATTTTTCTATCTCTTCAATTTCTTTCAGTATAATTGATTGGGCTAATTCCAATGGCATTTTTTTGCTTGGGTCTTTGTAATGTTCAAAGCAATATATACAGTTTAAGTTGCAGCCGTACGTAACAAATAAGGTTACGATTTTAGCTTTAGGTAATCTTCGTATCATTGTTGAAAATATTTAAGTAGTATTTATGTGGCAAAGAAAAATGTTATCTCATTGTCTGATTAGCTTGTACATGATTTCACTATAATAATAAACAAGAAAATGACAGGTAATATGAAACAGCCCGTATGAGCATTGTCTTCTTTCCATACTCCATCTGTATTTCCCATAATTAATTATATCTTTTTAATTACATCTATAGGTAAACATTAAGGCGCAGAGCTGACTTTGTGTAGGTATCTGTGTGTTTTCCATGGTATATTGTTACAAATACATTTATTAATTTTAGGAGTGAATAAAATGCGATGTTACCATTTCATAGTCCATGTTTGTCCTCCTATGTTAGCTTTGTATTCTCCATCAAAACCTTTTCCGCAATGGTTGCATTTCCAACCATGTCCTTTGAATGTCATTCCATCTTTTTTTATTTCGCTGATATATTCTACGTTTACACTGTGACAATGAGGACATTTCATAGGGCTATCAGTTACCGAGAGTATTATTATACCTATGATATATGAAGCTGCGCCAATGCCGGCTCCCAACCAAAAAGAATCAAATATCCAATATCCCAAAACGAAGATTACCATACCTCCGAAACCAAGGAACTTTGCTATGATTCTAATGAAATAAGTTGTAGATGAATACTCTGACATATTGTTTGTTTTTTAATGAATTTTACTGTCAGACAAAAGTATGAAATTATATAATTCTCACATTTTTTTATAGTAGAAGAAAAGTCACGTTATTGTTGTTTCCTTACAATTGTTGAGTTCCTGGAGATAATATGAAAAGAAATTGCTATTAAGAATAATGGATATACGAAATAGTAACTCTGTATCAATGCTTGATCTTTTAAATATACTATACACGTTAGTCCTATCGCAATAGAGCTTTTTAGCGAACCAACTGACAGAACGTTCCTGACGGCGAAGTTCTTCTTCTATAAGTTTCCCGATGTGTATCATAATAATAAAAAAGGCGGAACCATTCGAAACTTATTTTGTTCTGAGGTACCGCCAAGCACCATGTCCATAAATAAGTACGAACAGTTCACGCCCGATGGACGCGAACTTTCAGTAACTTATTCTCATGGACTTCTATTTGGCGGTTTTCAGAACAGAGAATAAGAGCTAAAAGCTCAAATATCTTTTAATAAATAAGAATGGAATCGCTATTCCAAAAGTTTGTTGTTTTAAATAAAAATAGGAGAGTGCCCAATAAAAAACACTCTCCTTATATAAAAGTAACTTAAATTACTTACCTAAAGCCTGAGCTACATCAACCGCACAAGCTACTGTACAACCTACCATCGGGTTGTTACCAATTCCCAGGAATCCCATCATTTCTACGTGAGCAGGAACAGATGAAGAACCAGCGAACTGTGCATCAGAGTGCATACGACCCATAGTGTCAGTCATACAATGGTATTACTATATGCTAGGCTTTATACCCCTATTACTTTTTCTTTTATAACTCTACTATAAGTATTTATATATCAATGGTATAACTTTAATTAGGGTCTCATAATCCTAATACTGTTGGTTGATAATTAAATTGTTTATATATCAAATGGTTGTGAATAGCTTGTGGCGAGGCTTATTCTTCATCTTTTAATCTCTTCCTTTGAAGATGAATTAGCCAACAATGGTAGCATTACTACTATGCTAGTATCATACTACTAATAGCACTTAGATTGTGCTAAGTTTCCTGCTTCTGTTTCATAACTTAATTAGTTTAAAGTGTCATTCAATAGATGTTCACTTAGTATAAGTAGACATCAATAAAGTTACAATTTACCTTATCAGAGTCTTGATAAGACAGGGAGGTGCAAGTATTCAAATTAACTTACTCCAAGTGCTCCATGTGATCCTTCTCTTCTTACATATGAGAACTGGCTATGATTGTCAGTACCACCATGATGATGATTAGTAAGACTGTACCTGCTATCAGCAGGATACCAGACCATTTGTTAGGTTTGGGATTTGACATATTGAATACTTGTTTATTTCTTTACTTTTACAGTTGTAACTTTTCTGTCTATATCACAAAGGTCAGAATTAGCCCAATCACTCCATTCAGGATTAATCCAAAGGGTTGTCAAATTAGGATTATTGAAACACTCTAATTCCCATAAGCATATATTCTCTGTAATGTCCAAATTGCTTAAGTCATTGTTGGAGCAAACTAAAGAGCTCAAGTTGACAGCTTTGGAGGTATCTAGTTCCTTCAGTTTATTACCATCACATACTACTCTGCGTACACTTTTACTTGATATGTTTAAATACTCAAGCCTATTATTTGAGCAATGTAAGGACTCCAACTTATCATTTTGTGATATATCCAATCTTGTTAGTGCCCCTCCCATGTATGTTTGAGTGTCAAAATTGTATTTGCATAACTGGAGTTGCTTCAGCTCTTTATTTTTACTAACATCAAGAAATGAGGTAGTACACCAGAGTCTCTTTAAGTTAGGGAAATACTGAATACCTTTTAATGACTTAACACCATATATGTATATTTCTTCAACTGCATTGGCTTCATGTATTGAAACTTTGCCATCCTTGTTTACATCAAATTTCTCATAACAGTATTTCATGAAATCTAAATCATCCATAGCAGTACATACATCATTAGGGTCAGACATCTCTGGATAGTCTGTTAAAGGTTCATTTTCATCACTTTTGCTGCATCCTGTACATAGTAGAACCACAGCTAACACTAAAAATACTTTTTTCATAATGCTCTGTTGATTGTTAATATATAAGCTCTAATTTCTCAAAGTTAATGACCCACTTGTTCTCTAGTAGAAAGTCAGTTCCAATTAGCCCATGTACCTGTATGCTACTCTCTTCTTCAATACTTTTAAAAGCATTAAGTAAGGGTCTTACACAAAACTTGGGTTTATATATCTGACCTTCAAATGTGAAAGGTAAAGTAATCATGTCTACCTTGTGCTTAGTTCCTTCAATTCCACTGATACAATAGTCACCAATTGGCTCTACTATATCTTTGAAATATTCTACTACAGTACTGTCTATCAGACTACAGGTACTTCCAGTATCTAAGATGAAACTAAGGTATTGCCCCTTTATCTCAATAGGGATAATGGGTAATTTAGCCTTATGTATTCCAAAGGAAAGATGATATTCCATATCTTAACCTTTACTTAGTCTCTGATATTCTTCCATTAGCCAAGTCATATAGTTCTCTATTTCTTCTATCATTTTATCTTGTGGGTATCCTGAAGGATATGTCCATTTCTTGGAGAACTGCCCTATAAGTGGCATGCTTCCTTTCAAAGAGATGATTAAATCTCCAGCAGAATAGTTGATATTTACTGTCCAACAAGAAGAAGATATAACAATATATTCATTGGCTTCTTTAATTATTCTAGCTCCTTGTGGTTCAATTAAGTAATCTATTAGGGATTTGTACTTAACCCTCATTCCACCAAAGCTGGTAATGTGCTTATCTACATATTCATCATGCTCTTTGGTTATTCTGTAGATGATGAAGACTATTATTCCTATGGTTATGACCCACCACATGACTTATTCCTCCAAATATTTATGTAATGCATTCTGGCATTCTTCATCAAGTATATCCTGAAAATTAACTCCAGTCTCCAGGCAGATGTTTGCAAGTTCACTAGACTTCATTCTTTGATAGAAGTTAGCAATAGCTGTTTTGACAATTAATCCACCCATTGGGGATTCTGCTGCTCCCTCCCTAATGACTTCCATGACTGAATCATCAAAACCTTGTCTAATCTTCTCCTTTAAAGCTGTCTCTCTGGACTGTTTCCTAAATAAATCCATAAATTCCATACATACTTAATTTTTAGTAATTCATTATTTTGTTAATTATCTCTTCATTAAACTTCATCCTTAATATATTAGGAACATCATCAGTAAGGGCAAGGAATGTCCAATTCTTACCTTTATTATGTGATACACCTATATTAGTTTCTGGGTTGTCATGAATACACTTCTCTCCTTGTGTAAGTACACCGACTACTTCAAATGTGATAATGATATTCTCTTTATCTACTACTCGGTTGGTTATATTGCTGACTATAATGCTGTAATCAATGCCTTTCTTATCATAAGTAGTCTTTAAGGTTTGGTACATTTCTGATACATCTTTATATATAGTCTGTATGATTGCTTTGTCAGAAAGCCCTGGGTAGTATCCTCTATAGTATTTTATGCCATCAGGGTATATATATAGGGAAGCATTGTCTATATCACCTCTAAATAAAGCATTATTGTAAGTATTCATTTGGCTAATCATATTCTTTTCAGCTTTATCTTTACCTGTATAAGGAGTAAGTGTCTCATTATACCAGCCTTCGGGTAATGAATCTTGAGATGTGGTAATTGGGAAGGTTTCCTTATCAGATGAGGAGAGCCTCTGTTGGTTACTGTTACAAGAAACAATAACCAATACTAGTAATAGTACATAATAATATTTCATGGTATTTCCTTTTGTAGCCATACTACAAAAAGAAGGTGTGAACTTAACCTTGTATATTGGGGAGTCCAAAGCATTACCACATGCTCACAATCACACAATATAAGGGAAGCCCACACCATATGGTATGAGTATCCACTTCCTTACTGCTGTGATTGTTAGTCTTCAAGGTGGTAATTTTAGGACTGTCACAAGTAAGAAGCAAACACTTCTTTTCTAATATGTCTTGTTAAACTTCTATTTCATTAGTTCTCATTTAATTAGTTCATGCTGCAAAGTTAGAACTTTTCAGCAATACTTCATCATTTGAGAGTTACTTTTAATAGGCTTAAAGTCATATCAGTACCACAGGTGTAGGCTATATCCTTATAATACAAAGATAAGCTTAATTATTCACTTTCTGTATGTCCAATTGATAAATAGAGCACCAGTAGTTATCAATATGAACCCCTGTAATATCATATCTAATACTGTCATATATACACCAGTTAAAGCCCCAGTCTATTACAGAACTAGGGCTATCAACAACAATAAAAACACATATTAAGAGGTCTATAACCTCTTAATCCTTAAGTATCATACTGGTGAGGACAAACCCCACTACAATTAAGATAATCTCACACATAATTTAATAAATATTTAATTTAGTCTAACTTACTAACTATTGCTATGATTCATGTTTACATACTTCACCGAACCTTAAGTGGTTAAGTTATTATAGCAGTACCTCTCTCTACCCTGTAATCAAACACCATCAACCTTTATTAGAAGAGGCAGTTAACCTCTATTAAACTGTCCCCTGATTTGCTATTCTACATCACTTACTTTGTATATATAATATGCAAGAAAGTGAGACAGGAGAAATTTCCCATCATAATGGTATAATAACAGCAGAGTGGCATGGAATTAATAGAAGGTAGGGCATTGTAGACCTTAGAAGGTTAAGTGTTTACAGTTTTCCTTCATCATGATAGGAGTAGTATTCCTGCTCTGGGCTTAAGATTATATGGTCTGCTACATGAATCTCCATGAGTTCAGCCACCTTCCTTACTTTTTCAGTCAAAGCATCATCCAGAGTACTGGGTTTCATGCTTCCAGAAGGATGATTATGTGCCATTATTATCTGTGTTGCATTAGCCAACAATGCAGCTTGTAATATCAGCCTTGCATCTACATAAGTTGCAGATATTCCACCTTCTGAAATAGGTACTATACCCAATACTCTGTTAGACTGATTAAGCAGTACCACTTTATATTCTATTGTGTTATCAGGGAAGTACTTTATCAATAATTTATAGGCATCTTGTGAGCTATTTATCTTGTATCTGGTTGATGATTTGACATTGCTTTTATAGCTCAATTGAACCTCTGCTACATTCATTATACTGTCCATAAGATGCACTAATTAATGAACCAACTGTATTCATTCTCACCATATAAAGCCTTATTAAGTCCTTCCGTCAATTGGGTGGCATTAAGTGACCTGTCCAAGAAGTTGTCAATGTAGCTACTTTTATTAGCTCCAGTTAGTAAGTTGTACACATTCCACATACTGATTTCCCTACTATCCAGAAGAGTACTAAAGTTATCATCATTGTAATATGCTTTGGCAACTAATCCTATTTGAGTATCAGTCATTAGCATCTGTGGTAACTTCTTCTTTTGGTCTACAGGTAAGAACTGATATAATCTGCTTCTGCCTAAGAACTGGGCAAATTGAGACTCCCTCATATAGCTGTCTTTATAGGCTGACATGTAATACAAGTGCTTGGCTATGTTGTACTCTTGGAACAGTTTCATCACTGCATTGAATAGATCAGCAGTACTCATAACCTTTAATTCTGACCTGTAACCATCTGTTGAGACACACATGTTACAACATACCATGTTTTGAAAGCCAATGAATACCTTGAACTTCTCTGCACCCTTTTTGCTGTAAAGGTTTTCATGGTTATAAGCTCTAACTCCACCTATGGTTAAATTCAGTCTGTTACCTGCAATATCCTCATATATGGTAGGTATCTCAAAACAGAACATCATTCTCTCAAAGTAGATGGTTTTATCAGATTCCAGTAATTGATTCACTGGCTTATGAATGGCTTCCGGTATTCTGCCTTTGATAACATGGCTTACCCTGATGGCAGGTTCTTCTATTCTCTCATTGGAGAACACCTTATTAGCTGCTTCCCATACAGTTTCAATGAAACTGGAGTGTGATATAGTAACCTCATTGTCCTTAGAGAACACAGGTGTAATACATTCCTCTTTGAGGTACTGCATAGTGACTTCCTTTGTATTAGCCTCAATGAAGGGTAACTTATTACCTTCTCTGGTGCTTATTGGTTCAGCTTCTACAGGATTTGTTGATATAATACCTGTGCTAATGACTTCCATTGGCTTAACTATTTGAACATGAGAGCCTTCTTTGTTGATTCTATTAGGGTATATCAGATTAGCTCTGACTGGCTGCAACTGCATTGTTTCCATATCTAATGTAATTAGGGGTATAGTTAATAGTTGGTTGATTCTTTTGTACCTGAAGTGCTGCTTTCTTCTGCATAAAGTCAGATGTTAACTGCTGATACCATTCTGGATAAGCATGATAGATGGCAGTCAGTTCTTCAATGGTCTTGCTGCTGTTAATCTTACTCCTTATCATCTCCAGATTGATGCCATCATTACACCAATCTAGGATTATCTGTCCTGTAGCAGGTGTAATGGTAAAGTCTGGCTTACCTATGAACAGGTTTGTCCTGTCTTTAGATGCAATAGTTTGGTGCTTCATGTTGATGTCAAAGACTATGGTAAACTCATAATCAATACCATCCCTCATGACTGCTTTTAGTCCTACTTTCTCTGGTATCATCTTGCCATTCTTCTCACTTAGAACATAGTCCTGTTTGCATCTCATAGTGCATATTACATGGCTTCCAGACTGCAATACTTTCTGCATGAAAGCATTGATTCTAGGTGTCACTTTCTGCCAATTAGTGAAGCTGTTACCTTGTAATCCTGCATGGTATTCAAGCAAGTTGTCCCAACACTGTGAGATGCTATCAATGATGATAACTTCCATGCCTGCATCTTCACATATACCAATGGCTTCCATGTATATTTCAGGTGTAAAGTTATCACTTAGACTTAATACATTATAAGCACCTAAGTGAGAATAGAGGTCTGCACTTCCATGTTCACTATCAATGATGGCTATCTTAGTCCAGTCATTACATAAACCATAAGCCAAAAGTAATGCTGAATAGGTCTTACCTGAACCTGCACAGCCTTGTAGAGCAAGCTTAATCTTAGCTTGCTTCTTGGATGAAACTCTTAAGTTCAACATATCTGAATAATATTAATAGTTGATGTATAATCTATAAAGAAAAAAGGAAGCAAGCCCTAATGAACTTGCCTCCTTGAGGTCTACATTGATACCTGTCATAGAGTTGCCAATGTCATAGCTCCACCTTCACCTCTCTGATGCAGCATATAAAACATATCACCTGTATCAGGTGAACATACTTGAGAGATAACAGGATTGGTTACTTCTCCATTAAGGAACTTGTCACTTACTGCACCTGTTTCACAGCCATAGACAAAGAAGCATTTACCTGTATGAGGGTTCTGCTTAACCTCAATCTTGCTTACTCCCTTTTGAGCTTTAAACTCATTCACTGTTACTGTCTCTAAGAACTTTAATCTTTCCATAATCTTGTAATTTTATTGTTGTGCAGACAGACCATTCTGCTGCTGTTGATTCAGTTTCTATGGTGGGGTAATGAGCTTACTGTAATGAGCTCACAATGTGAATACAATAATCCCCAATATGCACAGGGGAGATATCCCACTCTTAAGGTCTGGGGTGGGTGAAAGTGTGACTTAGAGTGCACTTATAGGTATCAAGTTTGCAGAAATTTAAAATAAAAATTAGAAATATCAGAGAGACAGTATATCAGATGACAGTAGAGAGTGCTATACATTAGTTATGTATATATACAATAATCCTCTGCCTTCTGGTGTGAAAACAGGGGATATTGAGGTATGTATCATTCATTCATCATTAGTAGTATCAAGGTAATGTTTGATTTCATCATCATCTGGTACATGTGATATAACCTTATCTATCCAAGTATTGTAACCTAAGTGAGGGTATAATAGAACTTTAGCATCCATGTGTTCACTCCATGTTAGTGTCATTGGAACATCATAGGAAGACCAGATAACTTTCTTCTCAATCAATAGGTCTCTATACTTCTTATATGTGTTCTTTGCCATATCCAAGTGACTATAAATGACTTTGTCTGATAGGTCTATCCTGAACTCTTTGTTAACACAAAGGCAGTATAACCCTATCATAACTCCTTTTTCTTCAGGAGTTAAAGATCTGTCACTGAATATTTCAGCCCATATAATTCTGAAATTCACTGGTGGATTAGGTAGATGATAGATGTTCCTTTTAATCTCTCTTTGTGATTGTATAGTCTCTACCCTATATCCTTTATCTTCTAATTCCTTTAGTCTAGGAACAAAAGATTCTTTGATATAGTATATGCTCACTCCTGTAAGAGCTGCTAACTGGCTGAAAGTAGTATCTGTTGTCATGTAGTTGCTTTCCCTTTGGGGATAAGCATTAATATAGAGACCTGCTAATAGGTAGAGCTGCTTTGGATTGAAGTACCTGCAAGCTTCAATGGGAATGATAGTGAATTGCTTAACTGTTATCATTAATTCTTATTTTAGAGGGGTCAAAATCCACCCCATACTAATTACCTACAGTAATAAAGGATTAAAGGTAATTAGTATAGGGTGAAATTTGACCCTAAGGTTGGTTCTGTTGATAGTTAATGTCATATTAGAGGTGAATTACTCTATAACTACCTGGCTATCAGGTGTAAATATAGCAAATAATATCAGTAACACCAACATCCTTATCATTTATTTGGTCGTTTATTAACTTTCTATAACATAAATAGCTTTAACATATTATTCTCCTTGGTAGCTATCCTGCCAGTATGTTCTTTAAAGCCTCTTGGATTCTCTTCTCTGATGGTGTATTTATTCCTAGATGTTCTATCAGTAGCATACATACTTTTCAATAAGACTACATACTTTCTTGGTTTCAGTACCTTATGTAGATGATACTGAACTATAGGAGCTAATATCTCTTGTATCTCACTTGCTGAATAGCTCTTATTTAAGGTGAAACTTCTTCTTATAGCAACTTTGAAAGGATGCTCTTCATCTAGTGCCCAGTACATGACTGTATTATTGAGGTTCTTGAAGACTACACTGTTACTTGTCCTACTTTCCCATAGTTGATGTAGCAGACTATCAAGGTCAACATACCTATATAGCTTGATGAATCTCTCTAAGAATATCTTAGTTTTACTTCTGCAATGTCTAGTATATGAGTACAAGGTATTATCATTCAACTGTCCTGTGGTTGATAATGTTTTGATGTATTTTATGGCATCTTGGATATTGCTGTCTGTTAGTTTGTTCTGTGCATCCTTATTAGCCTTTTCTATGCTACTTTGCTCTGGGGATACATCATACTTCAGGGATTTGTAGCTAATGATTTTAACCTGTTTACTTAGTACTTCTTTCAGTGTTTCAGGCATGAAGTATGAGGCATATAACTCGGTTCTTTCAATGATGTAGTCTATGTTGAGGTAGGCAGGTACATCCTTTCCATATACATCCTTTCTAGTCAAGTTAATTAACTCATTTCCCGCAATTCTTTCTTGTGCTTTCTCTCTTATGGCTTCTTTGACCATTGCAAACAGATCAGTTAGGGTATGGTCACCTTGCATGATATTATCTGCTGATTCTATTACTTTGAGCACCTTCTTAGCTTTATTTAAGAGGGTGACTGTATAGCTATCCATACTTTCCATTACTGATACATATCCTAAGGTATTATATATGATAGTTTCACTAAGTATCCCATTGACCTTTCTGCATCTACCATGTATTTGTGTCATCCTATCTAAGGTTAACATTGAGTGGCTTCTTCTTACATCTGATACAGTGATTAGATGGTAACTATCCTCTATATCTATACCAGTGAAGTAGCAACAGGTGGCAAAGTTAATCCTAGCAGGTAAGGTATCATTGTCTCCTAATTTGGGTGCAAAGTATTCTCCTGCTTCCTTTATGGATGCCTCACTACATAGGATAGCACATTCCTTTCTGGTTTCTTCATCTAGTGATGCTATAATATTCCTTATCTGGAGTATGGAGTTATAGGCAATGAATATCTTCTCTGTAGGATGAGAGATAACCTTTTCTATGACAGCCTGTGTGATATTGTCTGTATGTAGTAAGTCTATATTTCTATGGGTATTGTATTGCCATGTTATAGGAAATCTACATTCAGTCTTTAAGTGTGGATTGCTGAACTCCTTCATAGTAGCTGTTACCATACATCTGTTCTTTGATGGGAACATAAGGTAGTAGTCAATCACATTCTCCAATTGAGGTCTAAAGTTGTTGTCAGTCTGGAGAACATCAACCTCATCAATCATAAGGAAGTAGTCCTTGTAGTTTTTTCCTATGATACCTAATAGTCTACCTAGACTGTCTGCAACTACTAGAAGTTTCTTGTATCCATCTTTAGCCAAGTATTCCTCAATCTGCTGATTAGTGACCTTTTCACCTTTAATCTCACTACCTACATATAATGTATTAGGATGCTTTGAGTGTTTACCATAAGCCAGAGCCTTAGTAGGAAAGACTATGATTGAGTTTCTCTTTGAGTTTATCTCAAGTGTAGTAGCTCCAATGCCGGGTATCTGTTTGTCTACAATGCCATGAGGCATTTTATCTATGAAGTCAGCCAGATTCCAGAAGGAGTCACCAACTTCTTCTCTTATTACTTCTGGTGGTCTGCCAAATAGTAAGTTATCCAAACTAGTTATTACTGTGTCTTGAGGTATGGTTTTAATGCCTGCTCCTTCTCCAATATATTCTACAGGTGCATCATGTAAGTCACCATAGGTATTAGGTACTACTTCTGCTTGTTCTTTTGCCAGTTCATCTTCTTTGCTCATATCTCACTTAGTTTGTAGTTAGTATATAGATTGTAAGTGAACAAAGGTACTAAAGAACCGCCATAGTTCAATCAACTACAGAGGTTCTTTTCAATATCTGCCTTTATTCTAGTGCTACATCATCATAAGTATTCATTAATTTATCCATTTCTTCACCTATGTGCTTGTCTACAATCTTTGCATAGTGAGATGTCATTCTTGTATTGGTATGTCCCATCATCTTGCTTACTACTTCAAGTGATATCCTGTTGGTGATGGTAACTGTGGTCGCAAATGTAAATCTTGCTGTATGGTAGCTAATCTTCTTCTTGATACCACATAAATCTGCAATCTCCTTCAAGTAAGAATCTGTAGAGGAAATATCAATGACTGGGAGTAGCTTATCTCCACCTTTGTACTTCTCTAATATCAACTTAGGAATAGGTAGTAGGGGGATTCTTGATAGCACACCAGTTTTAACTCTATGCTTCTTAATCCAAATTCTACCTTCTTCATCTTGGATAAAGTGAGATTCATTAAGGGTCTTAACATCACCATATGAAAGTCCGGTGAAACAGCTAAAGATGAAAAGATCTCTAACTCTCTCTAGTCTTGGCAGTGAGAAGTCCTTATTGATGATAGCTCTTAGCTCTTCCTCTGTTAGAAACTCCTTTTCCACATTCTCTCTTTCTACTTTGTAATTAAGGAAAGGGTCTATCTGTAGGTACTTATTGGCTAGGGCTATGTTTACTACTCTTTTCAGGCACTTTAAATGCTTAACAGTGGTATTCTTCTTCTGTTTATATTCAGTCTTTAGGAAAATATCAAAGTCTGCCATGAATGAATAATTAAGCTCTAAGAGGAACATATCATCTCTCTTGAATTTCTTTTTCATGTATTCCTTCAAGAGATTAAAGGTTCTATTATAATTGTAGTAAGTTGCTTCTGATGTTCCCTTACCTACTACTTTGATAAGGCTATCTAAGAACTCTTGATAGATTTGATTCAGGGTTTTAGTTTGTATGGCATCTATCTTATTTTGGTAGGCATCCCTCAATAAGTCTGCTGTCAGGATGTAACCTCTTTCCAATAGCTCTACTTCCTTCTTGTATATCTTGTTTTTGATTAGGAGTAAAGATTCATTAATCAACTTGGCAGTCTCATTAGTTCCTTTTACTCTTTGCCTTGTGGCATCCCAGTCATTAGGAGCTATCATCTTATTAGATGAGAATGATGCTCTTTGACCATTTAGAGTGATGGTAATGTTGATGGGTGCTTTACCATTTTTCCTTGCTTTACTTGGGCTAACCCAAAAGTTAATTGTGTATGTATGTCTTTCCATACTATAAATGATGTTTTCTATAGCATAGAATTATGGAGTATGACCTTAACCTTAGTGTTGATATACAGTTGATTGTCTTTGAATCACAGCCATTTTTGATTTTAGAGCCTAATGGCTGTGAATTGGCTGTGAATGGCTGTGATTTTAACATCTATAAGCCACCTTTGACATTCCTCTAACTTCTCTTATTTGTAAGTCAGAATAGAAGGAAAATGAAGTTCAAGGAATTGTTGACTTGACTAATAGCAGATACATAAAAGAGGTCAGTAGGGTAGGTGATTACTGTAATTAAGAGTTGAACTTAGCTATAAATGAAAATCCCCATAACCTTATCAGTTACAGGGATTTAATATATAGTAATTATCTAAATTACTTAGCTAAAGCTTGAGCAACGTCAACAGCACAAGCTACTGTACAACCTACCATCGGGTTGTTACCAATACCCAGGAATCCCATCATTTCTACGTGAGCAGGAACAGATGAAGAACCAGCGAACTGAGCGTCAGAGTGCATACGACCCATTGTGTCAGTCATACCATAAGAAGCAGGACCGGCAGCCATGTTATCCGGGTGAAGAGTACGACCTGTACCACCACCAGAAGCAACTGAGAAATAAGGTTTGCCAGCAAGAACACGTTCTTTCTTGTAAGTACCAGCAACTGGGTGTTGGAAACGAGTCGGGTTAGTAGAGTTACCTGTGATAGATACGTCTACACCTTCTTTCCACATGATAGCTACACCTTCGCGAACGTCGTCAGCACCATAACATTTTACTTTTGCACGAGGACCGTCAGAGTAAGCGATTTCGCGAACAACTTTCAGTTCACCTGTGAAGTAATCGAATTGAGTCTGAACATAAGTAAAGCCGTTGATACGAGAGATGATCTGAGCAGCGTCTTTTCCAAGACCGTTCAGGATGCAACGCAACGGTTCTTTACGTACTTTGTCTGCTTTTGCAGCGATTTTGATAGCACCCTCGGCAGCAGCGAAAGATTCGTGACCTGCCAGGAAAGCGAAACATTTAGTTTCTTCGCGCAGCAACATAGCAGCCAGGTTACCATGACCGATACCAACCTTACGGTCGTCAGCTACAGAACCCGGGATACAGAATGCTTGCAAACCGATACCGATAGCTTCAGCAGCTTCAGCAGCGTTTGTGCAGTTCTTCTTAAGAGCGATAGCAGTACCTACTACATAAGCCCATTTTGCATTTTCAAAGCAGATAGGCTGAGTTTCTTCACACGTTTTATAAGGATCAAGTCCGGCAGCTTCGCAGATAGCGTTAGCTTCTTCGATGTCTTTGATGCCGTTAGCGTTCAAGGCTTCAATGATACCTTTGATACGACGGTCTTGGCTTTCGAATTTTACTTCTCTAATCATAGTTTCTTTCCTCCTTATATTATTCGTGACGTGGATCAATAGATTTAACTGCTCCCTGTTCTGCTGTTACGCGTCCATAAGTACCTGTAACTTTCTTCAAAGCTTCGTTAGCATCAGTACCTTTCTTGATTTCGTCCATGAACTTACCCATGTGTACGAATTCGTATCCGCAGATTTCGTCGTTCTTGTCCAAGAAGATTTGTTTGATATAACCTTCTGCCATTTCAAGGTAACGAGGACCTTTAGCCAAAGTACCATAAAGAGTACCTACCTGGCTACGCAGACCTTTACCCAAGTCTTCCAAACCTGCACCGATAATCAAACCACCTTCAGAGAAAGCTGATTGAGTACGTCCGTATACGATTTGCAAGAAAAGTTCGCGCATTGCAGTATTGATAGCGTCGCAAACAAGGTCAGTGTTTAATGCTTCAAGAACTGTTTTACCCGGAAGGATTTCAGAAGCCATAGCAGCTGAGTGAGTCATACCAGAGCAACCGATTGTCTCGATCAAGGCTTCCTGGATGATACCTTCTTTAACGTTCAGTGTCAGTTTACAAGCACCTTGTTGAGGAGCGCACCAACCGATACCGTGTGTCAAACCAGAAATATCAACGATTTCTTTAGATCTTACCCATTTGCCTTCTTCGGGTATGGGAGCCGGTCCATGGTTAGGACCCTTCTTTACAACACACATGTGTTCCACTTCGTGTGAATAAGTCATAATTAGCTCTTTTTTTAAGTGATATAATTAAAAATACGTAGTCACGATTCTCTAAATCGCCCACAAAGGTAGTCGATTTATTTGTTTCTGCAAATCGCCTTTTATTACTTTTTTGTGAAAAGAGACAAATCTGTTTGCGTTTTTTCTTCGTTTGTAAAGTCGGGATTGCATTTGTGAAAGATTGAAGCTGGGAGAACTATCTATTCTTTGCTTTGTTGTTATTAGAAAACGAAAATTTATGGAACTGAATCAAGTAGATATACATTATTTAATAGCGGCAATTTGCGTTATTTCATCTGCGCTTATTTTTTATACGATAGGTGTTTGGGGGGAACGTATTCAAAAGAAATTGAAGTTTTGGCATATCATTTTCTTCCTTCTCGGTTTGCTTGCCGATACGGTTGGCACAAGTCTGATGGAGCACATCGCCGAACTGACTCATCTACATGACGAAATTCATACGCTGACGGGAACTATTGCTATTCTTCTAATGTTTGTGCATGCTTCGTGGGCAATATGGACTTATGTAAAGGGATCACCTAAAGCTAAAAAGCATTTTAATCGTTTCAGTATTGTGGTTTGGTGCATCTGGCTCATACCTTATTTAATAGGAGTGTATCTGGGGATGCATTTACATGCATGATAAGCTGCCTGAATAGGGGCATATATTCATAAATAAACTAACAATATCCCTGTCGGCCGTTTATCGTTGGCCAGCTGGACAACTCCTGTTGTCTGATCGGATGACTGGAGTTGACTATATGGTCGACTATAGTCGGCCGATGTTGGATAGTCATTTTCGCTATATAACGAGACTGTGAAATGCATATCTTGTGAAGGTGTGAGTAAGCGTCTCCGCGATTCTATCTTGTCGCCCTTTTTTCAT